>CAYNIX010000001.1:0-4781 GCA_964397535.1 uncultured Candidatus Saccharibacteria bacterium
CGACCAAACATCCAACCGCATTTTTTTAATTGCTGAAATATTGGTACCCTGTCTCGATGCTAAAGTAATTTTACCCTCAGCAATCTCTTCTTCAACTTCTTGAGAGGTTTGCCAGAAAAACAGATAAGGTGAAACTGTCGTACCCAAGATGCCACAAATCAAAAATATCTGTTCTTTTGAAAAAGTAATTGATGGCGTGACTGCGTGTCTCAGTGCTTCAATCCAAGAAAAATCTTTAACGGCAAAGGCTGTAATAATGTAAGCAAGTAGTACAAGCGCCAAATACTTCAAATATTCTGCATATTTGGAATAATTTATGAATATTTGCATCAAGAGTGTGATTATAGTAAACAAGATAACAAGCGAATAAAAAGGAATAGAAGGGATTAAGAGCTGTGTTCCTTTGGCCATTGCACCTAGGTTTGCCCCAATATTAAAGACATTTGCAAAAAATAGAAGCGAAGCGCAGAGTAAAAGAATCCATCTTGGATAATGACGTCTGATATTTGCCGCCAATCCTCTTCCGGTAACGAGACCAAGTCGAGCACACATTTCTTGAACTATTGCCATCAATGGAAAAGTTAAAGTTGAAAGCCATAACAGCTGGTTTCCATATTGTGCTCCGGTCTGGGAGTAGGTTGCTATACCGGAGGGGTCATCGTCAGAGGCTCCGGTAGTGAGCCCGGGACCTAGGCCATGCCAGAAATCCTTTGCATCTTTTAGTGGTCTTTGTTTGGTAACATTCTCTGCAAATCTTTGTGTGGCACTTGCCGCGATATCTAGTGCTTCCGCTGGTTTAGAAACCACATTTTTTAGTATCTTATCTGTCTCTTTACTATCAATCATAAACTCCTTCTATTATTCTTGATAATAGTATAGATGATCCAGGGAAATAGTAAATTAGCGAGCGATGGCAAAAATTAATATCAGTAGTGCTATAATTAACCCAATTATTAGGAGATGATTGTTTTCGTTCAAACGGGTTGGTCTCTTTGATTCGTTCTCGCCTAGGTTTTTAATCAATTTGGTAATATGAGCATCAATCTTTGCTAGGATTCTAAAATTTAGTACCCTAAGCACTATGTCAGTTCTATTATTAAATTCATTCCCATATTTATTAAATTCCTTCTCAAGCGTTTGTCTCACACGATTTTCAAGTTTATATCCCAATTCCTCTTCAAGTTGTTGTTCCGAGATATTATTCTTATTTAACTGATCGAATATCGATTTAAAATATCGCCTTTCACTCTCAAGGATCACATCGAAACACTTTTTCTCAATTTCTTTCAATTTGTTTTTTTCTTCGTCGGAAAAGGTTTTTGAGATTTCTGATTCAATCTGCAGTAGTGATGGTAAAAAATTAGATCGTGGCATTTGTCTCCATCAAATTGCCTTCCATTTTTTTCAGCAAGTATGAAATATGCTTCTCTCTCTCCTTGGTAAATTCACTAAAGTCAAAACCATGCTTACTGATCAGGGAACATGTATGAGTCGTGCCAAGATAATGAGGCATCATTACATAACTAGCGCCGTCACGATATAACTCAGTTGCTTCTTCAATTCTTTCCGCTTTGACGATTATAATTGCCTTACCGTTATTTTCCCTTGTATGTCTTACAATCAGATTTGTTGCTTCAAAGCCTGTAATGGTAGAGATAACCATTTTTGTTTTGTCTAGGTGCAGGTTATCTAAAAACTCATTGTCATCGGCATCACCATAATGGCAATTTATATCTTTTTCGGATAATTCATTGACAACTTCAGGATTAAAGTCCACTACAAGAAACTTTTTCCCCAATTTCTCAAATGATTGAATAAATTCATAACCAACATGGTCAAATCCAAATAATACAATGTCGTAATTCTCGGTATCTTTCTGACGCTTGTTCCTAATGCTCTTGCGTTCGAAAATCCCTAAAATTGGAGAAAGAAATTTGAATAAATTATCGGAGTAGGTGATGTAATATGTAGATATACCCATCGTTATCAGTCCGACCATAGTTATGAGTGCAACGTGATCCGGATTGAGATGCTTATTCTGTAGACCAAGAATCACGAGAATATGCGAAAATTCACTTACTTGCGCTACGGTGATCGCAGCTTTAAAGCTGTTTTTCTTATTGTGACCGAGCGCTCCCATTATTATCATAATTACAATTGGACTTACAATGAGCACGAACAGCGAGAATAAAACTATAGGAAGTAGCATTTGTGAAAAATTATTTACAGTTATATGAGTACCAAGTATAACGAACCAAAGAATTATAAAGAAATCCCTAAGAGGTTTGAGTTTTGAACTAATTTCAAAACTATATGGTGATCCTGCAAGGGCTATGCCTGCAAATAGGGCGCCGATCTCTATCGAAAAACCAAACTCTTTAAACAGTATCGCGATTCCCAGGCCCCAACTTAGCGAAAAAACGAATAGGAGTTCAGTAGATTTTGCAAAATAAGGAATAATTTTTGGTATAAAGTATTTGCTAATGAAAAGGAGTGGAATGATGAGAATTGAGCCTTTGACAAATGTTTTTATTGCAAGTACGGAAATGCTATCATGCGAGTTTATCAAGGCAGCTACACCAATGATTAGAATCATGGCGATAATATCTTGCACTAAAAGAAAGCCAGTTGTAATTTTACCATAAAGCCTTCCGAGATCTTTCTTATCAGACAGTAGTTTCAATATGATAATTGTACTGCTAAATGTTAGAGCTATCGCAATATATGCTGAAACAATATCTGTAAAACCTAGCGCTCTTCCAATCACAAACCCTATCCCACCGGTTAATAATACTTTTCCTATACCAGTAATCAATGATATCTTTCCGACCTCTTTGACTATTTTCGGCGAAAGGCTGAGTCCAATAATGAAAATTAACAGCGCTATCCCAAACTGCGAAAACGCTTCAATCTGCTCCTTGGATTTTAGAATATTAAAAAAATAAGGACCAACCAATAAACCGGCGATAATATGTCCTATGATCAACGGCTGCTTCAACAAAAACATTATCCCTGATACAATAGTAGCAACTACAAGAACCAATCCTAGTTCTATAAAAATATTTTCCATAAATTTTTATTCCTTTCAGTATCATTATAAGGCATAATCACCAAACGATAAAGGAGCATGATGTATTATCTACTTGCAATATTTATAGCCTTCGGTCGGTATTTCAAAAGGTTGATCCGAATAGATCAGCAACTTGATGAAATAGAGAAAAGGCTTAATGAAAGAGAAAAAAGATAAAGTCAATCAGGAAGCAATAAAGCAGTCTTTATTGTTTTGAGGTAAATTTCTGCTATATTGTGAATACATATGAATATTAAAAATAGCGAAAAAATATTAAAATCGCTTGGCGAGAGACTTAAAAAAGCTCGTGAAGAAGCCAAACTAACACAGGCCGAAGTTGCAAAAGCGGCTGGTATGCATGTGAACTATTATGCTCAGATAGAGCGAGGTGAGATCAATACTTCCTATGAAAAGTTGCAGGCCATTACCACAGCCTTAAAAATCAAATCTTTGGATATGTCCTAATTTGTGAGATTATAAATGATTGAAATAAAATACTCATTGAATACCCTTACCCCTTCTAATAATCCAGATGATTATGTTTATGATATTAAGGGAGATATTTATTGGTCAGAAATCGATGACTCAGACAAAGGAATATCTCAAAAAGTCGGTACTTTGGCAGCTTATTTGGTGGATATTGTTTCGGCTATGAACGATAAAGTGTCTTTGCTAGATGTAATGGATGCGCATAGTGATAATGTTTATAGATACTATGAGCTTCTTATTGATAAAAAAGAAAATGACTTCAAAGAGGATTTAATTGAAGGACAGGAAAGACCAACAAATTTTAATCTGTTAATCATTGATCACATTGAAATAACTCCAAAATACCGAGGTAGAAATATCGGTTTTGCCATAATTAGTGATTTAATTAGAGTATTTGGTAATAGTTGCGGTTATGTCGCTGTCGAATCATTTCCATTGCAGTTTGAGGACAGAGACAAGAAAAATGCAACAAACAAACCAACTGAAGATAAAGAACTGGCAATACTAAAATTAAAAAGCTATTACTCTAAACTAGGCTTCAACAATATCAAGGGCACCGATTTCATGCTTCTAAATTTAGATTATTTTGACAAGCCAAGAATCGAGCTAATTGACGGGAAATTTGAATTGGCTTGAAAATTTCAGAATCAATCATATTGACTTACTAGAAATTAAGCCGACAAACTTGCAAATAATCCAATTTTAGAAATATCAATCAGTCTCAAAAGCATTCATAAATTGGCTCAACCAATCTAAAAGGTGTTCGATAGAAAGTGCGTTGAGGCTACCAAAATAAATACTTCATCTTCGGATGGAGTTTTTATTTTGGTAAGTGCTAAATGGCAAATAATATAGTATTCTTTAACAACCCAGGGGGTGGGCTATTAGGCAGATTGCAATAAAACCCAATATAAAATCAAATTTCAAACTCATCTCCAACTATGCTATAGCCACTCTTTGTCATCATCCCATTACCTCGCAATCTTACAATTATTAACCTACTAACCTATCCTCCTGTCTTGGTATTATATTGTCATCAATCTCCAACTCGCTGATATATCAACGAAAGCGTCTCTATGAGCTAGGATTTAGAGAAGCGAAATGGGATAGTTCAATATCGAACGATCCCACTCCCACAATTGTCATAAATGATCTCCTTCATCATAATCGTTGAAAAATGAACGATCGTTCAATTTTCAACGACTTTTCGACATATTTCAAT
>CAYNIX010000001.1:4791-26042 GCA_964397535.1 uncultured Candidatus Saccharibacteria bacterium
TTCTAGATGCTAATTGGTTTTTTTCAATATCGACCGACCCCACCCCCACATTTGAAAAAATTCACCGCCCTCAACATACTCTTTTAAAAAGGAACGATCTTCATTTTTCCCACGACTTTAATTGGTTGGTGATGGTTTGAGGCTTTCGAAGGTAATGCTTTAATTAATGCCAAAATATATAAAAATGCTTGTTTTGTATAAAAAATCTTGAAAAAACTGCCATTTTTTGACTTTCTGGCAAAAATCGGGTTATAATCTTCTCAAGAGGGGGATATGAAAGATTATTTATACTCAATTGCCATACAACAATTACCAGATGGGCTCAAGTATCCAACCGTGCTGGAACTTTTTGGATGAACAAAATTTATTCACGGATATCATAAAAATCTAAGAAATTGTTGTAAAGGCTCCCAAAGAAAGGAAGTATATGTTGACTATTACGCTAGCGGCTGTCGCCGGAGTACTCGGCGGAGCCGTTTTGGGCGTGGCGGGATGGAGCGCCACATTTGGAAGGAAAATTGCCAACTCTAAAGAAAAAGCAGAGCGTATTATTGAAGATGCCAAAAACAAAGAGAAGGAGATTTTGCTCATCGCAAAAGATGAGGGTATGAAGCTAAAAGATGAAATTGAAGCCGAAACCAAGAAAAAACAAAAGTATGTTGAAGATGTAGAGAGGGAATTACGCAAACGCGAGTACAATTTGGATCAGCGCATTGAAACCATTGAAAAAAATAAATCGGATCTTGAAAAAAAACAAAAAGAGATTGAAAGCGTAAAAGAAACTCTGCAAGAGTTGCGCAAAAAGCAGGAATCAAGTTTGGAAAAAATTGCCAAAATGACCAAGGGTGAAGCCAAGGAAGTATTGCTGAAACTTGTGGAAAAAGAGGGCAAAGAGACGTTGGTCAAAAAAATTAAAGAAGTTGATGAGTACGTTAAAGAGAATGCCGACGAATATGCCAGAAAAATTGTGGTTACCGCTATGCAGAGAATTGCCGCCGATACCGCCAGCGAGACCACTACTTCAACGGTTGCCCTACCTAGCGATGAAATGAAAGGAAGAATTATCGGCCGCGAAGGCAGAAATATTCAAGCCTTCGAGAAGGTTACCGGGGTTGATTTGGTGATTGATGATACGCCTGAAGCGGTGGTAATTTCATCTTTTGATCCGATTCGCAGGCAAGTGGCTAAAGTCACGCTGGACATGTTGGTTTCGGATGGCAGGATTCACCCGACACGTATTGAAGAGGCTTATGAAAAAGCCAAAAAAGATGTAGCGGCTGAAATTAAAAAAGCCGGTGAGGAAGCGGTACTTGAAGTTGGTGTTACAGGCCTGCCCCCGGAGATTGTGAGAATACTTGGCAGATTGAAATTTAGAAATTCATACGGCCAAAATCAACTTCAACACGCGATCGAAGTGGCCAGAATTTCCGCCGCATTGGCAGACGAGCTCGGCGGGGATGCCTCCCTTGCTAAAAAAGCCGGTTTGTTGCATGATTTAGGTAAGGCGGTAGATCACGAAGTTCCTGGATCGCACGCAGTGATTTCCGCGGATATCGCCAGGAAATTTAATTTGCCCCCAGATCTGATCAATGCCATTGAGGCGCATCATGAAGACGTAGAAGCTGAAAGTGCAGAGGCAATAATTGTATCTGCGGCTGATGCCATATCGTCGGCTAGGCCGGGTGCTAGACGTGAATCGCTTGAAAATTACATTAAACGTCTAGAGGATTTGGAAAGAGTGGCAAACTCTTTTGAGGGAGTGGAAAAATCCTTTGCCATACAAGCTGGTCGCGAAATCAGAGTTTTGGTAATGCCGACCGAAATTGATGATTTGGCCTCGGCTAAATTGTCCAAAGAGATTGCCAAGAAAATTGAGGAAGAATTACAGTATCCAGGTCAAATTAAAGTAAATGTAATTCGTGAAGTCAGAGCAGTTGAATATGCTAAGTAAAATTTCTAAAGAAATTTTACAAATCCTAAACACTTAAACTCTAAACTCGAAATCCTAAACTCTAAACAAAAGGGAAGCAAACTCTAAACTCTAAATTATAAATCCTAAACTCTAAAATTCAAAAAAATATTTAGCACAAAAATTTATAAGGTAAAAACTTAAAAATTGAGATGAAAAATTCAATTATGAAAATTTTATTTATCGGAGATATTGTAGGGCGGCCGGGCAGAAATACGGTTAAAGCATTACTGCCGGAGTTGAAAAAAGAATACAATATTGATTTTGTAATTGTCAACGGTGAAAATTTAGCTGCCGGCAGCGGCATAACCTTCGAAAAATATCAGGAGGTGATGGCTGCGGGCGTTGACTACATAACCGGAGGCAACCATATTTGGAATAATAAAGACATTATCGAGCACCTGGATGATCCACATACCAAAATTTTACGGCCGCTTAATTATCCGGATGATTCACCCGGGCGCGGTTCAGTCAGCCTGGGCGATATTGCCATTATCAATCTTCAGGGTAGAGTATTTATGCCCGAAAATTTAGCTGATCCATTTCGAAAAGTGGCTGATGAGCTTTCCAAATATTCGGGTAAAGCCATTATTGTAGATATGCATGCCGAAGCTACTAGCGAAAAGATCGCCTTAGGACATTTTTTGGATGGAAAAGTAAGCGCGGTTATTGGTACCCATACCCATGTACAAACCGCCGATGAGCAAATTTTACCAAAAGGCACGGCATATATCAGCGATGCCGGTATGACAGGTCCAAAAGATTCCGTTCTGGGAGTGAAAAAAGACATTATCATTGAAAAGTTCTTGACACAGCTTCCACAATCCCATAAAGTAGCAAGTGGAGAGACTATTTTTAACGGAGTTATTATCGAAATAAATATCGAAACAAAAAAAGCTAAAAAAATTGAAAGAATTAATCGGACTGCAGCGGCCTAACCAGATAAAGTTCTGGAAGGCCACAGTCTCAAGAAGGAGCGAATATGAACAAAAGTGAACTTATTTCCGAGGTTGCCAGAAAGACCGGATTGTCGCAACGCGAAGCAGAAGTCGGAGTCCAAACCATGCTCGATATGGTCAGCGCCGAGCTAAAAAAAGGCGGCAAGGTAACTCTAACCGGCTTTGGCACCTTTGATGTTGGAAAGAGGAAGGCAAGAAGCGGTGTTAATCCCAGAACCGGTGCGGCAATAAAAATTCCTGCAAGCAAAATGCCCAGATTTAAACCCTCAAGATCATTGCGCAGTTCCATCAAATAAAAATAGAATGCAATATTTGAGTATGCAATCAAAAATGGGCTTTTTAAGGCTCATTTTTGATTGCCAATATAGGACAGATAGGCTAATATAATAATGACCAAATGAGGATTGGTGATAATTTATTTCTTGCCCGCGTAGCTCAGCTTGCCCCGCCTAAATACAGGCGGGGTGAAATAGAGCACCAAATTTCAAAATTTATGCTTTATTGTTTTTAAAGCCCTCGTAGTTCAACGGATAGAACAAGGGACTCCTAAGCCCTAGATGCAGGTTCGATTCCCGCCGAGGGTACCATAAATAAATCAAAAATTAAAAATCAAAAATAAAAAATCCGTCTCGAGCTCCTCGAGTCTGAGCGACCTCGGAGTCGATGACTGGTCGAGAGATCAAATATTAAAAATAAAAAATGAAAATTAGAAATAAGGTTGGGAATGAGCCTAATTCACCGATATTTCGGGGAGGTCCGGATCATTAATAAATGTGTCGGAGCGTGGCCTAATTGGCAAGGCACACGATTCGGGTTCGTGAGACTCCGGGTTCGAGTCCCGGCGCTCCGACCATCCTTCGCTAAAGCTACGGATGGCAGGCCATCCCTCATAAAGCTACGGGTGGCAGGTCATCTTTCAACTAAAGAGCTACCATCCTTCGCTAAAGCTACGGATGGCAGGCCATCCCTCATAAAGCTACGGGTGGCAGGTCATCCCTCATAAAGCTACGGGTGGCAGAGACAAATCCATTGCCAAAATTATGAATAGCAGAGTAAAACCTTACGCCATATCTGTGGCTCTGTGGCAGTTTGGTTTTGGCGTAGGCAATCAAATATAATCAATTTGTTTAGCGATTTTTTAAAGTGCTAAAAGGCAACGACCGTAGAATATTAGCACTTTTTTATTTGACTGAATATTGTATTTTTATTTCATGATGTGGCACTACAGTACTACGTTATATTGTAGTGTTAAAAAATTTGTATAGTAAATAGTTTTTGATTGATATGTAAATCGGGAAAAGTGAATTAATATTATTCGCACCGCAATAACAGGCTTCAAAGGATAGTATTCTTTAAAACTTCTCGCCGTATTATCCAAACGGGAGTAAAGTTAGAAAAATTTGTTTTCATGATACTGGAATTTTGCTATAAATTCAGCTATAATCGGCTCAAGATGAGGAAAATTAATTTAAAATTAGTTTCAACCAGATTTTTGTTTATTTTGCTTGGTGTGGCTACCGGATTAACATTCATGGCGCAATTCCGTACCGTACCGGACAGAATTACCAACAGCGAAACGCCTAAAATCAGCCTTCGGGAGGCAAGGGAGCTTTTGTATCGGGAGCAGAAAGATCTTGTGGCCGAATCGGAAAATTTGCAAAAACAAAATGCGGAGTTGTCTAGTAAGCTAAAATCGGTATCAAAGTCAAAAGATAAAATCGAACTTTTGGACAGACAGCGTGCTATTGCCGGATATTTAGAGGTAACCGGGGAAGGTATAGTAATAACTCTCGACGATAGCTCGCAAGCTCAAGGCGGAGAAGAATCGATTGTTCATGCCGCCGATATTCGAGATGTATTGAATCTATTGACGGCAGCAGGAGCCGAAGCTGTTTCGATAAATTCGCAAAGATTAGTCTTTACCACTGCGGTTGACTGCATAGTAAATACCATCCTCTTTAATAACACTAAAATTACTTCTCCGTTTATAATTTCAGCAGTAGGGGATAGACAAAAAATCGAAAGCTATCTAAACAGTCCGCTAAATTTAGCTGACCTTAAAGAACGTAAAAAATCAAATGGACTGAAATTTGATATTCAAGCAAGGGATAAATTGACAATCCCGGCATATAGCGGCACCTTCATTTTGGGTACGGAGTTTGATGAAAATATTTAATTTAAGAAAAAATGATATAATTATTTTGACCATAGCGGCCATATTTTTGGGAATATTTATTGCGGTACAATATTCAATTATTAAGCCCGCGAGTGGAAATTCTGAAAATAATGAGGTTATGGCGGTGGAAATTGAAAAAATTGCAAAGACGAATGCCGATTTGAAAAATCAGGTAATAAGTCTAACAAAAAAATATCAATCATATAAAGATGCCTATGAAAATGATTCAGATTTGGCAGCTCAAATAGACAATGAAATCTCCGACTTAAGTGTGGTCAATGCCCAAGAGCCAATTAGCGGCCAAGGTGTTGTAATTTCGATAGAAAACGGTTTATCGGAGCCGCAAATGGTTGATTTGATCAATGCCATTAAAAATATTGGTGCGGATGCCATTGGTATAAATTCAAAAAGGCTCGGATTGTATTCATCGGTTTCTTCAACAGAGAACAGCTTGGCAAAAGTTGAAGTAATCGGAAATGCGTCAGTTCTTGAGAGCGCCTTAAAAAGAAAAGGTGGAGTGATTGAGCTTATCAGGGAGAGGGGAATTAATATAAGCATCCAAAGGTCAGAAAATATTTTTTTACCTGCGGTTGTATTGCCTGATTTTAAGTATATTAAGGAGTAAGGGAGGATTATGGAAAATCGAAAAATTGAAATAAGTACTGCAAGCGTGATAAAAGTTATTTTAGTTCTACTGGCCTTTTATTTAGGTTATCTAATAAGAGATATTCTGGCGCTGCTTTTTATTGTATTGATTTTGGTGTCGGCATTTAATCCGATGGTTGATAAATTGGAAAAACCTTTATCAAGAGCGGGGGCGGTTGCGGTGGTAATCGCCATGATTTTAGCAATATCTGGAGTGGTAATTTGGATTATTATTCCGCCGCTGGTCAATCAAAGTATTCAATTATTTCAAAACTTGCCGGGAATTTTGATAAAGTTACCTTTCGTTCAAGATAATCTCGATCAAATAAAATCATCTCTTTCAAATTTAACCTCTGAATTGGCTGGATTTTCCTCGAGTATTATCAATTTTACCGCAAACGTCTTTGGTTTTTTCGCTGAAATTATTACCGGCTTTGTACTATTTATTTACTTAATTTACGGCAAAAATTCTTTAATAGGTGGGTTGTTGTATGTTTTTCCTGAACAAAAAAAGGCTCAAGCTAAAGAAGTTATTAAAAAGATTTCACAAAAAACCGGAGGATGGTTTAGAGGCCAATTGTTGCTTGGGGCCATAATTGCTACGGCAAATATGATCGCATTGTCGATTATGGGCGTCCCGTATGCTCTAACCTTGGCTGTGATATCAGGTGTCTTAGAAATTGTTCCCACAGTCGGGCCAATAATTTCAGGACTATTGGCTGCTTTAGTCGCTTTGACCATCTCTCCCGTATTGGCGGTAATTGTAGTAGTTTGGTTTATTCTGCTTCAACAGCTTGAAGGCACTTTTATTGTTCCGAAGGTGATGCAGAAAGCGGTTGGCTTATCGCCGGCCGTAGTAATTCTTGCCATATTAATTGGTGCCAAACTTTACGGCATCATGGGCGTGCTTTTGTCTATTCCCATTTCGGCCTCATTGATGGTGATCATACAAGAATGGCCGAGTATTCCTCAATTGATGTACAAAAATGACTAAAAAAGAGTTTACAAACAAAAAAGCTTTTTTCGATTATCAGATAATTGAAGAGATTGAAGCCGGGGTAGAATTACGGGGTAAAGAGATAAAAGCCATCAGATCGGGCAGGCTTGATCTTAGCGGTAGTTATGCCAAAATTATAGGTCAAGAATTGTTTTGGGTTGGAGGAACTATTCAGGGTGATTTTGATAATAACAAATCTAGGAAATTGTTAATACACAAACACGAACTTGAAAAAATTACCGGCAAACTGGTCCAAAACAATTTTACCTTAGTTCCACTTAAAGGCTATTTTAAAGGAGGATTTTTTAAGTTGTTGCTTGGATTGGGGCGCGGTAAAAAAAGATACGATAAAAGACAAACCATAAAAAGGCGCGAACTTGATATAGAGCTATCGAGAAAAGTGAAAATAAGACACGGCTAATAAAAATTTTAACTGTTTTGGTCGCAGGGTGAAAAATTGAAATAATATAAAGTCCCAGAGAGGATATACCGCAGGGATATTGACAAAATATTCTCATAATATTAAAATATAATTGTGAATTTAATAAAAGGGAATAGCTTGTGTTGACAAGTGAGTGTTGTTGTGCTACACTAGTTTTGTTTGCATTTATAATTCATCACCGCGGATGATATTAAAATACACAAGATAGAATCTACACCATGTTCTCTCCCGAAATCACGGGAATTTTTAGGTTTTATTTTACAAAATTTCAAAATTGTGCGAGCTGTCTTTTTAGCATTATAATCAATATTTGTCCAAATAAAGGAGTCGTCAATGCCCGGAAAAGTCAACCAAATAACAAGAATAAGGCCCAGAAGCGAGGAGAAGTTTGAAGTCTTGCCTAACCTGATTGATATTCAAACTAGTTCATATGATTGGTTCTTTCAAGAAGGCCTTAGAGAGCTTTTAGATGAAATTTCTCCGATTGAAGATTTTACAGGTGAAAATTATTCACTAACTCTAAATGATTATTATTTGGACAAACCCAAAATTGACGAAGCTACGGCAAGGGATAAAAATTTGACTTACAAAGCGCCGCTTCGAGTGCGTGCGACACTTTTAAATAAAAGGACTGAGGAAATTAAAGAGGGGGAAGTATTTTTAGGAGACTTTCCGCTCATGACTAAGCGAGGCACCTTTATAATAAACGGTGTCGAGAGAGTTGTGGTATCGCAAATTGTCCGCTCATACGGAGTGTTGTTTACCTCCGAGGAGGTTAACAATCGCCGTTTATTTGGTGCAAAGATAATTCCTTCACGCGGGGCCTGGCTGGAAATTGAAACAAGCTCTAAAAATGTAATTTCGGTGAAAATCGACCGCAAGCGCCGAATTCCCGTTACCACCCTTTTGCGTGCCTTTGGATTGGATACTGATGATAAAATCAAAGAAGCCTTTGCCGATGTCGATATCAACGACGAGCAACCGTTTATTGAATCGACTCTAGCCAAAGACCCAGCCAAAAATCATGCCGAGGGTTTGGTGGAAACTTATAAAAGAATCAGACCCGGTGATTTAGCTACACCCGAAACGGCTAAAATTTTTCTTGAGACAATGTTTTTTAACGCCAAAAGATATGATTTGGGCAGAGTCGGCAGATATAAGCTAAACCGAAGGTTGGAGCTCGATATTGAAAATACCATCGAGAATCGTGTTTTTCGGCTGGACGATTTTATAAAAATATTAAAAGAAGTTATTAATCTCAATAACACTCCTCATGCTTTACCTGATGATACCGACAATCTAAAAAACAGACGCATTAGAGCGGTGGGAGAGTTAGTGCAAAGCCGTATTCGAGTCGGCCTTTTAAGAATTGAGAGAATTGTCAAAGACCGCATGAGCGTTATGGATCCGACCGAGATTACTCCGGCGGCTTTAGTCAATTCCAGACCGATTGCTGCATCACTACAAGAATTTTTTGCATCATCTCAATTGTCACAATTCATGAATCAAACTAATCCTTTGAGCGAACTCGAACACAAAAGAACATTATCGGCTACCGGGCCCGGAGGTTTGTCTCGAGAAAGAGCCGGTTTTGAAGTCAGAGATGTTCACGTTTCCCACTACGGCCGAATTTGTCCCATTGAATCTCCAGAGGGTCCGAATATCGGCTTGGTTAGCTATATGTCCAGCTATGCAAAAGTGAATCAGTTTGGTTTTTTAGAGACACCTTTTAGAAAAGTTGAGATCAAAAACGGCAAGCCCTTTGTGACGGCTGAAATTGAATACCTAGATGCAGCCAAAGAAGCCGGCTCGGTGATAGCGCCGGCATCTGTAGTTGTTGATGACAAAGGATATATTCGAGACGAACGCGTGATTGTCCGTAAAAATTTGGAGCCGGATATTGCCGACGCTAAAGAAGTTCATTATATGGATGTTTCTCCCAAACAGATTGTATCAATTTCAACCGCACTTATCCCGTTTGTTGAACATGATGATGCGGCTCGCGCCATGATGGGTTCAAATATGCAACGACAGGCTGTACCTCTAATTCAGCCAAGTTCACCTATTGTTGGTACCGGAATCGAAGCTGCGGCTGCCAGGGATTCGGGTCAGATCCTAACAGCTCTTGAAGCCGGAGAAGTGACTCACGTATCATCAAAACTTATCAGAATTAAAAATTCTAAAAACGAGGAGAGGGAATATCCACTGGTAAAATTTATGCGTTCCAACCAAGGTACTTGTATTAATCAAAAACCGATTGTGAACGTTGGCGATAAAGTAGTTGCAGAGCAAGTTATTGCCGACTCTTCGGCCACTAGCGGTGGTGAATTGGCTTTGGGCCAAAACTTACTGGTGGCTTTTATGTCTTGGGGCGGCGGTAACTATGAGGATGCTATTATTTTATCGGATAAATTAGTAAAAAATCATACCTTATCCTCAATACATATCGAAAAATATTCTATTGAAGTCAGAGACACAAAATTGGGTCCGGAAATATTAACTCGCGACATTCCAAATGTTTCCGAAGAGGCGCTTTCGAACCTTGATGAAAGCGGAATTATACGCCTGGGAGCGGAAGTTTCGGCCGGCGATATCCTTGTCGGAAAAATTTCACCCAAAGGTGAGACTGAACTTACGGCTGAAGAAAAACTGCTGCGAGCAATATTTGGTGAAAAAGCTAAAGATGTTCGAGATTCTTCCCTAAGACTACCACACGGTGAGAGGGGAAAAATTGTTGGAGTAAAAATCTTTTCCAAAGAAAATGGCGACGAACTGCCAGCAGGCGTTTACCAAATGGTGGAGATATCCGTTGCACAGCTAAGAAAAATATCTGTGGGTGACAAATTAGCCGGACGCCACGGTAATAAAGGTGTAATATCTACCATTTTGCCGGAAGAGGATATGCCATATCTACCCGATGGCCGCAGTGTTGACATTATCTTAAATCCCTTAGGTGTTATTTCACGTATGAATATCGGTCAAATCTTAGAGACGCATTTAGGTTGGGCGGCTATGGAGGGCGGATATAAAATCGCGTCTCCTGCTTTTGAAGGTATGAGTAATAGCGAGATAAAAAAGAGGCTAAACGATCAGAAATTGCCTGAAAATGGCAAGATCACTTTATACGACGGCAGAACCGGCGAAAAATTTGACCGTGAAGTTACGGTCGGCGTGATGTATATACTTAAACTTCATCATTTGGTGGATGATAAGATGCATGCCAGAAGCGTAGGACCTTATTCTATGATTACCCAGCAACCTCTCGGCGGAAAAGCTCAATTTGGAGGCCAAAGATTTGGTGAGATGGAAGTTTGGGCGCTGGAAGCCTATGGCGCCGCTCATACACTGCAAGAAATGTTAACCATAAAATCAGATGACGTTATTGGACGCAGCCGAGCCTATGAATCCATTATCAAGGGTGAAGAAATTCAAAAACCAATGTTGCCTGAAGCTTTTAATGTTATGGTTAAAGAACTTCAATCTCTCTGCTTGCAGGTGGATTTGATCTCTGATGAAAGCCATATTTTGATTGAGGATGAACCGGAACCCAAAAAAGCTCCGCAGATACCTGATGGTGATCACGAATCTAGTGAAGATGAAGATGAGTTTGGGGAGACCGAAGACATTGATGAGGTTTTGACCGAACTTGCCGCCGAACAAACGGCCGAGGAAGAAGATATTATATCCGAGGAAATTGCAGAGGAATAATATAACTTATATATCAAGATTGAATTGAAGATAGTATAAAACGGAGAATATATGCCCAAGGAAAAAGTAGAAATTAAAGACCAAGTAAATGTTTCCGACTTTGAAGCGGTACGTATATCAGTCGCCTCACCGGATAATATTTTATCATGGTCTCACGGCGAAGTATTGAAACCGGAAACCATTAACTACCGCACCCAAAAGCCTGAAAGAGACGGTCTTTTTTGTGAAAGAATTTTTGGCCCCACCAAAGATTGGGAATGCTATTGCGGTAAGTATAAAAAAATCCGTTATAAAGGTGTTGTTTGCGACAAGTGCGGTGTCGAGGTTACCAGATCCAGTGTGAGACGTATTCGCATGGGTCACATCGACTTAGCCGTGCCTGTGGCTCATATATGGTATTCTCGCGGCACTTCTCCGGTGATCGCACAAATTTTGGGCATAAGCTCTACAGATCTTGAAAAGGTAATATATTTTGCATCCTTTATAATAATGGATATAAACGAAGAAATTAGGAAAGAATCACTTGATGCGATTGATGAAGAATATAAAGATATGATTGCGGAACTCAAGGAAATCGACGCTGATTCAAGTGAAGCTTCACGCGAATTAAAACGTCAAAAAATTGACACAGCATACCGCACAGCTAAAAGCGAGCTGAACACACTCAAGGTTGGTGAAATTATATCTGAACTTAAATATAATGATTTGACAATTAAATATGGTCAAATTATTAATGTTGGTATTGGTGCCGAAGCAATACTCGATTTACTTAAAAAAGCCGATCTAGATAAGATTATCGAAGAAACAAATCACAGCTTGTCCAAAGATTTGGGAGAAAATCGAAGACGGGTATTAAAACGACTTAAGGTTCTAACACAGCTTAAAAATGCTGAAATTAAGCCGAATTGGCTTGTCTTAAACAGATTACCGGTGATTCCACCCGATCTAAGACCAATGGTACAATTGGACGGCGGAAGATTTGCCGCATCCGATTTGAATGATCTTTATCGACGTGTATTAAACAGAAACAATCGCCTTAAAAGGCTTCTTTCCCAGGGGGCGCCGGAAGTAATATGCAGGAATGAAAAAAGAATGCTTCAAGAAGCGGTTGATGCGGTTATTGATAATTCCGCTCGTAAAGGCAAGGTAGCCATGTCTGCCGGAGGCAAAAGAAAGCTGCGTTCGCTATCCGATATGATTCGAGGCAAACAAGGTCGTTTTAGGCAGAATCTTTTAGGCAAGCGCGTGGATTATTCGGGCCGTTCTGTTATCGTTGTCGGACCCCAGCTTAAACTTCATCAGTGCGGTATTCCCAAAGTAATGGCGCTTGAGCTTTTTAAACCGTTTGTGATTGGAAAACTTATCAAAGATGGCTATGTACATAATGTCAAAAACGCAACAAAGCTTATTGAGCGCGGTGAGGATTTTGTTTGGGACATCTTAGAAGAGATTACTCGCGACCATCACGTCATGTTAAACAGGGCTCCTACGCTTCACCGCTTGGGTATACAGGCTTTTCAGCCCGTTTTGATTGAGGGCAAATCGATTCAGATTCATCCTTTAGTTTGTGCTGCTTTCAATGCCGACTTTGATGGAGATCAGATGGCGGTTCATGTACCGCTTTCAAAACCCGCTAGAAAAGAAGCTGAAAGAATTATGCTTTCATCAAAAAATCTTTTGAAACCGGCGAGCGGCGACCCAATAGTTACTCCGGAAAAAGATATGATTTTAGGTTTGTATTATCTTACATATGACAGCGAACAGGCTAAAGGTAGTGGCAAGATTTTTCCTTCATTTAAACATGCAATTTCAGCATTTGATTTGAAAGAGATTGATGCTCAAGCCAAGATAAAAGTCAGAATGGATAGTGGTGAAATTTTAGAAACTACTTGCGGCAGGCTTCTTGTAAACGAAACCCTTCCCAAAGAGTACGGCTTTCAAAATGAGGTTTTTAATAAGAAAAAGATTAAAAAGTCTATAACCGATGTGTATGATTTATATGGAAAAGATAGGGCTGCCAAACTTGTAGACGATTTTAAGGATCTTGGTTTTAAATACGCGGAATTTTCCGGAATTACTTTTTCAGTAGAAGACATCGTAGTTCCGTCCGACAAGATTTCAATTATGAAGCAATCCTCTGAAAAGCTAAATCAAATTGATAATCTTTATCAACGAGGTCTGCTTACGAATGATGAACGGTATGCTAAAACTGTTGAGTTGTGGATGGATGCTTCAAGCCAGATTGAAGACACTATGATGAAAAATTTTCCAGAAGAAAATGACATTTTTATTATCATGAATTCAGGCGCCAGGGGAAATGTTTCACAGCTCAATCAGATTGCCGGCATGAAAGGCTTGGTTGCCGATCCAACCGGTAATATTATCGAATTGCCGATTCGTTCAAACTTTAAAGAAGGTTTAAGTGTTTTCGAATATTTTGTTTCAACTCATGGCTCGCGCAAAGGACGCGCCGACACCGCATTGCGTACTTCAGAAGCAGGATATTTAACAAGACGATTAGTTGATGTTTCACAAGATAGTGTAGTAACCGAAGAAGATTGTGCTACAAGCCAATTCAGATTAATGAAAAAATCATTTTATACCGAAAGAGGAAAGAATTGGTCTGTTCACCTTTTTGGCAGGGTTTTGGCAGAAGAGGTAGCCGGTATTGCGTCCGGGACAATTTTGGGAAGCACCGAGATTGATAAAATTGAAAAATCAGATGCCAAAGAGGTAAAAATCAGATCTTTGATGTCTTGCCAAGCAAAAAGAGGTGTTTGCCGTTTGTGTTATGGGAAAGACCCCGCAACCGGTGAATTGGTAGAAATTGGTGCTACGGTTGGAATCGTAGCCGCACAAGCTATAGGAGAGCCCGGTACTCAATTAACGATGCGCACATTCCATACTGGTGGTGCTGCGGGTGAAGATATTACAAGCGGTTTGCCGCGAGTTGAAGAACTTTTTGAGGCCAGATCTCCGAAATCACCGGCAATTGTCGCCGAGTTTGATGGTAGGGTTGTTGTAAAGCAAGATGGTGGCATAACAACCATAACTTTAAGCGGTAAGGCCAATCGGGATGAGGCGCATGTCTTACCGGTCGATTATCGCTTTGTAGTTGAAAACGGTTCAAAGGTCAAGGCCAAACAAATTATTGCAGAGGCGGATGGGCAAAAGCCGCTCCGATCCAATATTTTAGGTGTCATTTCAATTAAAGACAATAAAGCCGTAATCAGCGGTGAAGGAATTTCGAGCAAAGAATATTACACCTCAAGCCTTACTCAGCTTAAGGTTTCAGATGGAGAAAATGTTGTAAAAGGCCAACCTTTAACGGAAGGACATCTAGAATTGGGGCAATCAGTCAGGCTACGCGGCGTAGAAAATACCCAAAATTATATTATTGATGAAGTTCAAAATATATATGAGTCACAAGGTCAAGATATTAATGACAAACACGTAGAGGTAATCGTAAGGCAGATGTGTTCTAAAATTAAGCTTACCGAAACCGGAGACTCCGGACATCTGGCCGGTCAAATTGCAGATTTGAGTGATATTTTGCGAGAAAATCATGAAAGAAAAAAACACGGTAAAGCAGCTATACAGTTTGAGAATATTATCATGGGAATATCACGGGTTGCTCTGAGGACAAAAAGCTTTTTGGCTGCTGCATCCTTCATGGAAACGACTGCGGTTTTGATTGATGCGGCCATTGCCGGAAAGACTGATAAACTCGACGGATTAAAGGAAAATATAATTATCGGGAAACTTATTCCGGCCGGTACGGGTATCAGGGACGATCTTTTAGAATAAACTTATATTATAGAACAAATAATAAGCTAAGTGGCTTTGACATTTGTGATTTAATTTGCTAGCATATTATAGTCATCAAGTTATAAATTAAAGTCGTGAACATAAATATATAAAATGCCAACAATCAACCAATTAGTCCGAAAAGGACGCAAAAAGACAATTAAAAAAAGTAAAACCACGGCGATTAAAACAACCTTTAATTATCTTAAAAACCGTCCGGTTGAACTTAACAAAGGATGCCCGCAAAAGCGAGGTGTCTGTGTTAAGGTTGGCACCATGACTCCCAAAAAGCCTAACTCCGCTTTGAGAAAATTTGCACGTGTAAGATTAACAAACGGTATGGAAGTAAATGCATATATCGGTGGCGAAGGGCATAATTTACAGGAGCACTCGGTAGTTGTTATCAGGGGCGGTCGTGTAAAGGACCTGCCCGGCATGAGATATCATATCGTAAGAGGAAAAATGGACCTTACAGGGGTAAAAGACAGGAAACAAGGCAGATCAAAATACGGTGCCAAAAAGCCGAGCGCTTAAAAACCAAAAAAGTTAAAATTCAAAAGCCAAAAAACAGAATACAGAATACAGAATACAGGATGCAGAATTAAGCTAAAGTCGAAAGCAAGTAAAGTTTATAAAGTAAAAAGTTTATAAAGTTTGTAAAGTTCATAAAGTATAAAGTTCTTAAAGTTGAAAGCAGGAAGACAGAATTCAGAATACAGAATACAGAAAATTAGTATTTTAGTAGATTAGTAATTAGTAAGTGAAATAATGAAATAATTGGTACGTGAAAAATGAGCAGAGGAAATTCAAAAATCAAACGAAATAAATTAATACCTGATCGAGTATACGATAGTATTTTGATATCTAAATTTATCAATTATATTATGCAAAACGGTAAAAAAACAGTTGCCGAAAAAATTGTATATTCCTCACTGGAAGAAGCCTCAAAAGAGCTTAAAATAGAACCTCTGGAAGTTTTTTCGACCATGATTAAGAATGTTGGCCCGGTTGTAGAGGTGAAAGGTAAAAGAGTTGCCGGAGCCAATTATCAAGTACCGGTGGAAGTAAATAAAGACCGTAAGATCGTACTGGCTTTACGCTGGGTGATATCGGCTGCGGCCAAAAATAAGGGTGCCGCCATGGACAAGAAGTTGGCTAACGAGCTAATTTTGGCTTGCAGAAACGAAGGCGCCGCAATCAAAAAACGCGAAGAAGTACATCGCATGGCAGAGGCGAACAAGGCCTTCGCACACTTTGCCAGATTCTAGAAATTAAGCAAATTATCATCAAATCCGAGATTAGTTTATTTTAGTGAAAAAATAAGCAATTACGTAATTATAACAGTCCTATAATATATAAATATACCTGTCAGCGGGTATTTTTTATATTTAATACAGATTTATTGACAGTTGGTGTGGATATAAACTAAAATAAAAAGGTAAAATGAAATAACCATAAGGGTGGAGGGGAGATGACCCAAACTTTTTTGCATATAAGATCTCGTAAATATTCTAAGCACTATTACGCGGCCATTTTGGCTGCGATTGTTTTGGTGTCGTTATTGATATTTCAGACAAATGTGGCTGTAGCGGCTTCCCTAACCACCCTATCTGATACCATGTCAAGCCTCACGGCTAGCGGTGCATCTAATCACGATATCAAATATCGTACACCTACCGGAATGTCAAGCGGCACCATGAAGATTTATTTTAACACAGCGGGTTTTTCTTCGGGATCGGTTGACTATACCGATATAGACTTACAATACGGCTCTAGCTCGGCGGAAGTAAATGGATCGTGTTCATCAAATTGCACCAAAGCAACTCTTGCCAATTCTGCGGGAGCGGGCGCTTGGGGAGCCTCATTTACATCTAACGACCTGACATTCTCATATCCTACAAGTGGAGGCACAGCCGTTGCCGGTAATGACTATGTAAGGGTGTTAATAGGAACAAACGCTTCAGAGGGCGCAACGGGAGATCAGCAAATGAGTAACCCGGGAAGTACAGGCACTAAAACTATTTCAATAGATGTAGATACAGGGCCATCCGATACTGGTCAATTGGCCGTTGTTATTATTACAAGCAGCCAACAGACGGTTGGCACTACTATAGATCCTCAATTGACGTTTGCTATCACCGAGAGCTCTATTACCCTTACAAAAAGCGGTGGCGGAAATCCCGATTATAACAATACAGGCTTTAACAATGGTTCGGCCAATACTCTTTCTGCTTCGACGAATGCCGCAAGCGGATATTCGATAACATATTATGGCGATACCTTAAAATCAGGAGGCAATTCAATTTCTGCTATGGGCACAAAAACCACATCTCAAACCAATACTTCACAATTTGGCTTAAATTTAAAAGATAACGCCACCCCAAACACTGGTTCCGATCCATCCGGGGGGAGCGGCGCTGCCGAGAGTGATTATGATACCGCCGATCAGTTCAGATATATTGTAAATACGACCACTCCTTTAGCCAGTGCATCGGCGGCTACTTTAAGTACTACCTATACCTTAAGCTATATAGTAAATATTACCCAAGCAACTCCGGCAGGAGCATATTCCACTACTGTAACATATATTTGCACCGGAAATTTCTAAGGTGAAATATTTTAATACGCAATGCAAATTAAGGACATATTTTTTTGTTGCAGCTTTATGTTGCTTCTTTTTAGTACTGAATTTTGCCGATACCGCTTCCGCTGAAGAAGGTTTAATGATTGTTCCTCCGCTTATCGAGAATGATATAAAACAGGGTACAAGCTATAGCGGAGAGATTGAAATTTCTAACCCCACAGATGAATTGGTGGAAATATATCCGTCTGTGAAGGATTTTGAATCTAATAACGAGGATGGGTCGCCGACATTTGATTTTTCCACAGACCAAAACACTGAATCCTCGCATTCATTATCTTCGTGGATATCATACAGTAATCAAAAAATTGCCCTCACACCAAATCAATACCAAATATTTAATTTTACTGTTAATGTTCCTATGGATGCCGAGCCGGGTGGACATTATGGCGCCATATTTTTTTCTAGCAATCCCGATGGTCCAAGCGGAATGGCATCCGAAGTTGCCCAAATTAGCAAAATTGGTTCATTGTTATTGATTACTGTTCCCGGTGGGGTTTTAGAAAAGTTGCAGATTAAGGAATTTTCCACAAGCAGTAATTATTGGCAGTTGCCGCAAAATTTTACGACTCGATTAGAAAATTTCGGAAATGTGCATGTCAAACCTGTGGGAAATATTGTGATAAAGAATATTTTTGGGCAGGAAGTCGTGTCTTTACCGTTTAATTCAAATTCTGGTAATGTTTTACCTCAAAGCATACGAAAATTTAGTAATATTTGGCCGGGTAATTACTGGCAAGTGGGGCGATATACGGCCGAATTATCAATAGCCTACGGAAATCAGAACCAAGTTTTGATTAAGTCGTTGAATTTTTGGGTAATTCCATGGTGGATGGTATTAACACTGGCAACAATAATCATATTATTATTGATCATATTAAAAAAACGAAAAAAATATAACTACAGATTCAAAACGCCGTAAATCTAATATTTTTAGTTAAAAATTGACACCACAAAATCTAAAAGTATATAATATAAATATATTATGGCGGAGGGGAGATGTCCCGATCAGAGTCTACACACAAGGTATTTTTATTAAAAAGTAAGGCCAGATTTCTAAATTGGATAGTTTTGTGCATTTTGATTATCGGAACCGTATCTCTCAATCCGATTTCAGCTAGTGCCACGCTTACCGCTTTATCAGATACCATGACTAGGCTTGAAAAGAGCCAAACTTCAAATCACACCATAAAATTCACTACCTCTGCAGGCGCTGGCGATATTACCGACACTATCACCATTACAATGCCCGATTCTTTTGGGATAGGGAGTGTTGATTACACCGATATTGATTTATCTTACGGCGCTTCAACTGGTGCGGAAACAGAAGCCACACTTGCTGACTCTGCTTCCGATACCGCCTGGGGTGCTTCGTTTAGCGGCCAGGTTTTGACTCTTACTCATCCCACAGACGGTGCCACCGGAGATATCGCCGCAAGCGATAAAGTAATTGTTGAAATAGGCACAAACGCTGATTCGGGTAATGCTCAAATTACAAATATCAATACCGCAAATACTTATACCATATCAATTGGTGGCACTTTTGGCGACACAGGCAAGATTGCCATCGTAATTCTAGACGACGATAATGTTATTGTTAATGCTTCTATTGATCCCTCAATAACTTTCTCCCTTTCTGCAAATTCTACTGACTTTGGGGTATTATCCCCGGGGGTTGTAGATACCGCTGATACAAATGTAACCCTAACGGTCGGTACCAACGCTGCAAGCGGCTACACCATAAGTGTCAGAGATGCCGGTAATACTACAAATCCTGGACTATATAATTCGAGCGCCACCGCAATAATTGGCTCGGCTGATGGGAGCTACAACGACACCGGTGATTTGTCTTCAGTTGGATCGGGGTATGGCTTGCAGATCGCATGTACTGCAGGATGCACCACAGGGACTCACGTAAATACCCGATGGAGGCAAGGATCAAATGTGGTCGGTGGTTTAGAATTAACAGATACCGAGGTTGTAACATTTAGCTCAACTCTATCGGCCGACCATACGTTATCAGTGGTTCATAAAGCGAAATCCAGCTCAACACATTCCGCTGGTACCTATACAGACACCCTTACCTATATCGCTACCGGCAATTTTTAGCATTGATTTCACTTTATAGGATAATGCGATATGGTTTTTAAAAGATATTTTAAAATATTATTTGTTGTGGCAATACTTACGGTGTTTGCCTTTTTTAATATTAGCAACAAAAAAGCAGTGGCCCAAAGTGATTCAGAAAATGTAGAGCAAAGTCCAGGGGGAATAACCATATCACCGCCGATCCGAGAATTTACTGCCAAGAGAGGCGAAATTTATCAAGAAAATATTAGACTATCAAATCCTTCAAACACACTTATAGAACTATATCCGCAAGCCATGAATTTTACATCAAGCGGAGAAGGAGGTCAGCCTAAATTTTATGGAACCGAGTCAGAAAGCGATAAATATGCTCTCTCAACATGGATAAGCTTTACTCAACCAAAAATTGCTCTTGCGCCAAGCCAGGTCGTAGATTTTTCATATACTATTAAAATCCCCATTGATGCTGAACCAGGAGGGCATTATGGGGTATTGTTTTTTTCCACCCAAGCTCCCAGCGCTAGTCAATCAGGATCACAAGTCTCAATTTCATCAATGATTGGGTGTCTTCATTTGCTGCGCATAGAGGGGGCAATCACAGAAAGTGCTGCGCTTGAAAGTTTTAAATTTCCAAAGATTGTTTTTAAATCTCCGGTAAATTTTACGACAAGAGTAGCAAATTTAGGCAACATTCACATAAAACCTGTCGGGGAAATTCAAATTGACGATTATTTTGGAACTTTTCATCAATCAATCGAATTTAATGAGTCGCGTGGCAACATATTACCGGCAAGCGTGCGGGCATTTGATAACAGTTGGGATTTTAATTTATATAAAAATATCGGCCCGCAAAAGGTTCAGCTAAAAGTTGTTTATGGGGCTGACGCAAAAGTTTTAGTTCATCAATCGATAATATGGGTGCTTCCTTGGTGGCTATTTATCGCAGTTGCATCTTTGATATTGCTGATATACGCAGTCATTAAGTTAATTTATACCAGCAGAAAAAAAAGCCTAAAAAGATTTATGAAAGTTCCAAAATGAAATTTTTAACTCCAATAACTTTGGTAATTACTATCTGTATGCTTGTTTTTGCTTTACTGATAAAGCCCGATGCAATACATGCTCAGTCCGGAGGCAGCGTAATCGTCGGCGCGCAAATAGATTCTAAAGTTTCAAACAGTAAGTCTTACATAACCTTAAGTAGCAATGAAACATTGGCCGATCCGGAAAATCATCCCATACTAATGACTGTCTACTTACTTGATGATCTAAGCAATCCGATGCCTGCAATTCCTGTGGAGATAAATTCAAGCAGAGGTACCATAGATATTATCGAATTGTTTGACATAGACGGTCAAACCCTGCTTCCTGTAAATGAAGGGGTTACCGATACAAATGGTATGATAAAATTTCGGCTGTCAAGCTATATCCCAGGCGAAGCCGTTTTTACCACTTTAGCCGATACCCTAGTTTATTTAGAGCCGCAAAATATTAAATTTACAGCCTTACCTTTTCCTGGAAATGTACAGGTTTCTGTAACTCTACCAAAAATATTAGGAGGAGGTTCCTATGTTATCATACCAGCCGCAAGCGACACACCAGACACATTATCTCAAGGATCAAGTTCCACTAGCGGCGCTTCCGGCACAACTGTTTTAAGAAGCAAGGCTCGAGAAGTTGCTGACGTCGGCACAGAACTGAATATTCCGTTTTGGTTGTTTTCGGCTTTGATCCTTTTTATGGTAATAGTTCCATTATTAATAATTATTATTATTGTTTATTCTATAAAAATTAGGAAAGGAGAAAAAAGAGAGTTGGA
>CAYNIX010000002.1:0-23884 GCA_964397535.1 uncultured Candidatus Saccharibacteria bacterium
CTAATATATACCAAGACTTTTAATAGTTTGATTGATTTTGCTATTGACAAAATGTAAAGTATACTTTACATTATTAATAGAGGCCGGACGCCAAGCTTTGGCTGGGTACCCTCTACCCCCTCCGGAGAGTACCCGCCCCCAGCTTGGCCGCCAGCCCGCCGGTGGCGAGAAATTGCTAAGGCACGGGCCAGGTAATTAAATCCACTAATTTAATTTCCGGTCTCAATATTAAATTAGTTGAAAGCAGAAAGTTATAAAGTTAAAAAGTTATAAAGTTAAAAAGTTGAAAGTGAAAAACATTATACAGTAAATACATTTTATCGACTTGATTGAAAATTGATTATTGAAAATTAAAAAAAATTTAATAGTTTATAGGAGTTATTTATGTCAAAGATTATCGGAATTGATCTTGGAACCACCAATTCGGCGGTAGCTGTAATGGAAGGTGGCGAAGCTAAGATCATAAATACTGCAGAGGGCGGCAGGACTTGCCCTTCGGTTGTTGCCGAAACTAAAAAAGGAGACAGATTGGTCGGTCAATTGGCTAAACGCCAAGCTGTCACAAATTCCGACAATACCATTTTTTCGGTTAAGCGCTTCATTGGCCGAAAATTTGACGATAAGGAATCCCAAGATGATTTAAAAAAGATGCCATATAAAGCCACCAAGGCTTCTGACGGCTCGATTCGCGTTAGCATGAACGGCAAAGACTATAGCCCGCAAGAAATTTCGGCTTTCATTTTGCAAAAACTTAAAGCAGATGCCGAAACCTATGTCGGCGAGAAAGTTACCGAGGCTGTTATTACCGTACCCGCTTATTTTAATGATGCTCAACGCCAAGCAACCAAAGACGCCGGTAAAATTGCCGGGCTTGAAGTAAAAAGAATTATCAACGAACCAACGGCCGCCGCTTTAGCATATGGCCTGGATAAAAAGAAGAATGAGAAAATCGCCGTGTACGATTTGGGCGGCGGTACTTTTGATATTACAATTCTTGAGCTCGGAGATGGGGTTTTTGAAGTCAAGTCAACTAACGGTGATACGCACTTGGGCGGAGATGATTTTGACCAGCGTATTATGGATTATATTATAGATGAATTTAAGAAAGACCAGGGTGTCGATCTACATAGCGATAAAGCCGCCTTGCAACGGGTAAAGGAAGCGGCTGAAAAGGCAAAAATCGAGCTTTCGACTACCGCAGAAACTGAGATTAATCTGCCATTTGTCACCGCTGATGCTAGCGGCCCTAAGCATTTGCAGATGAATATTTCAAAAGCGAAACTTGAAGAAATTGTAGGCGATTTAATTGAGAAAACTTTAAAACCCTGCCAAACCGTATTGAAAGACGCCGGAATCTCAAAAGACGAAATCAACGAGATAATTTTAGTCGGAGGCATGACCAGAATGCCGGCCGTACGCGAAGCGGTTAAGAAATTTTTTGGCAAAGAACCGAATCACTCTGTTAATCCCGACGAAGCCGTGGCTATAGGTGCCGCTATTCAAGGTGGAATTCTGGGCGGCGAAGTCAAAGATTTATTGCTCCTAGATGTAACTCCCCTTTCACTTGGTATCGAAACTCTCGGCGGAGTCATGACTAAGCTGATTGATAAAAATACTACTATTCCAACCTCCAAATCTCAAATATTTTCAACCGCCGCCGATAACCAAACTCAAGTGGAAATCCATGTTTTGCAGGGAGAACGCGAAATGGCAGGTGATAACAGGACTTTAGGCAGATTTGTGCTTGACGGCATTCCACCGGCTCCTCGCGGAGTTCCACAGGTAGAAGTATCTTTTGACATTGATGCCAACGGCATTGTAAATGTTAAAGCTACCGATAAAGCGACCAACAAAGAACAAAAAATTACCATTACTTCTTCCTCCGGTTTAAGCGAAGCAGAAATTGAAAAAATGAAAAAGGATGCCGAAACTCACGCCGAGGAAGATAAAAAGAAAAGAGAGTTGGTTGATGCTAAAAATGCGGCCGATTCCCTAATCTTTACCGCCGAAAAAGTCTTGTCCGATGCCGGCGATAAAGTTGACAGTAATTTAAAGAGCGACGTAGAAGAAAAAATTAAGGCTTTAAGAGAGATAAAAGACGGCGACAAACTCGAAGAAATTAAAACTCTTACCGAAAATCTCAGCAAAAGCTTGCAAGAAATCGGCGCTTCCATGTATCAAAACAAAACCGAAGAACCTAAAGGCGAAGAAGCCGGCGAAACCAATAAAGACGATACCGAACAGCCAAAAGAGGAAACTAAATAGTTTGTAATTTCAAGTGCAAGCGGCAGATCTGCCGCTTGTCTTGAATCGGCAAACTCAATTCATATTTATTGCCAGTAATATATTTTTCGGATAAAATGAGATTGTTGATTGGAATATAAACAATTCAACTAACTCGGGGAGGGGCAAGTTGCTAGATATTTTTAAGCGTCCGATAGTTGTTATTATTATCGTGGCTGCGATTGTTATCGCACTAGTTTGGTCGTATGCCTCAAAGCTTATAAGCGATCGTAAAAACCAACAAAACTCAAATCAAAACACGAGCATTAGCGACCTGACTACCATAGACCCAAAGGAATTTGACGCTGTAAGCCAGGCGGAATTTGAAAAAGCTAATGGCATGGCAATTCTCCACGATCCTAAGCAACAACTAGCCGCTATTGAAATTGAGCTGCCGTCTCTAGCCCTAAACTCCGGAAATACCAGATACGTCTTTATTTCGGAAAGTGATACGGCCAACAATTGGACAGTAACTTTTTCGCAACAAACCGGCAACTTTATTCGAGCCGACATTCCGAAAAGCGATTATTTGGGGTCACTATCCCCTATTAATTTAACTCTTTGGAAATTTAATTATGTAACCGCCTTGCAAATAGCTGAATCTGAAGGGGGCCTTAAGTGGCGAGAAGAGAACGGTTTCGGCCAAGCGAAACTGACCCTGCGGCACAACGGAGCCAATAATTGGCTGGTTTGGCTTGTGGAATACGTTAGTGGCGATCAAACATTCAGTAAAATAATTGATGCCAATTCAGGCAAAATTGTTGAGGAATAAATAAGGAGAACACCTCCACAGATCTTATCCGCAGATTAACACAGATTCTTTTCTGCGAATATCAGTGAGCGAAATCAGTGGGAGTGAACTCCTTTTATATATCATGAATAAGGATTATTATAAAATCTTGGGAGTCGAAAAAAACGCTAGCAGCGAAGAGATTAAACGTGCTTATCGAAAACTGGCTTTGGAACATCATCCCGATCGGGGCGGGGGCAAAGAAGCCGAAGCAAAATTCAAAGAAGCAAATGAGGCATATCAAATACTTTCAGATCCCCAAAAACGCGCCCAATACGATCAATTCGGCAGCGGAGCTTTTAATGGCAACACCGGATTTAACCAGGGATTTTCCGGCTTCAGTGGCTTTGGCCAAGGCGGCGGAGTAGAATTTGATTTCGGCGGATTCGGAGGTCTCGGGGATATTTTTGAGGATTTTTTCGGAGCCGCTTTTTCCAGTATCAACACAGAACTTGAAATTTCTCCCGCTCAAGCGGTTTTGGGTGATGAAATGAAAATAAGTGTAGGCGATGAAATAATCGACTTAAAAATACCCGCAGGAGTCCAAAGCGGTACAACTTTTCGAATGCCCGGCAAAGGCAGAGCCATGCGCAACGGGCAAAAAGGAGATCTAAATATTACCGTCAAAATAAAAATGCCCAAACATTTGTCACAAGAGCAAAAAGAGCTTTGGGAGAAATTAAAAGAACTCGAAAGCAAGAAAAAATCCTGGTGGCAGCGATAAAAAGTATAAAGCTCACTTTGATCGAAAACGGCAGTTATCCCCATTGCCGTTTCTATAGTATTTGTATACAATTTTTGAGGCTATAAAAACAAAACGAGAGGTGAGGCATATCAAGGACCTAAGGCTACCTTGCCGTTTCATCGCAGCATCTGGCTCTATGGGACCTGCCGGCAATGGCTGGCATCCCTTGCAAAGGTATATCTTCTACTCGAAGGTTACCCCAACCACCAAGACAGTTACTCTTCATCCGCGCCGAGGAAATAGCATATTTCGTGCTTATCGGCTCTTTTTGAGAGAGCAAAGCTGCGTCAATGCCCTTGCTTTGGGAAACCGTGGTATTCACCACCTGATTACACACATCATTCCTACTCTTTCCCGTCCTTCGATCGTATCGGCACACGCCAGTGATTCCAATGAAGCAGCGGCAATTTGCCGAGTACTTGCTAGTCACAAAGAGACCGAAACAACTTCTCAAATCCTGGCTATCGAGGTCAATCTATCCTGTCCCAATGTGCAACAGATCCGGAGCGAAGAAATGCTGGCTATACTCGAGCCGTTTGCACTGCTCCCTTGGCCGATAATAGCCAAGATCGGGCATCAGGCACCTTATCTCGACATGGTGCCAACGGCAGCACTTCACGACCTCATTGATTGTGTATCCGCCATCAATAGCGTGCCATGGTCAACTATCTTTCCGGATTGCAAATCACCGCTCCAGGCATATTGCGGTCAGTCAGGCGGAGTTTCGGGCAAATGGATCAAGCCGTTTGCCTTGCAAACCATCACCGAGCTTCGCATAAGGCTTCATGCTTCGGGCTTGCCCGACTTTCCAATTATCGGAGGCGGCGGTATCTCCAGTGTGCGTGATGTAAAAGACTTTTCAATGGCGGGGGCTAGTTATTTCTCCATAGGTAGCTCGCTCAACATGCCAAATCTCTGGAGAGGAGTCTTAAAAACTCTAAGAACTCATAACTAAACACCAACACCCGCTTTTGACATAATGTCAGCGGGTGTTGTAACTTGTACTTTATTTGTTTTTTAAAATAACACAACATAAGTTAAAATTATGGCCGTGACAATACCCTAGCACACGTCGCATGCGCAGAAAGAACTCTAGCGAAAATTTAAAGAAACAGAAGCTAAAAAGAAAAACTAGTGGCATAAATAATTACGCATCGAACTTGTAGTTTATTCAATAAGCACCCCGTAAGATATATCAACCTCACGGCTTGGTCATCATTGGCCATATTTCGCATTAAAGTTGAAAATTGCACGGGTCATAAAATAAAAAGTGGCGCTATACAAGCCGCCACTTTTAGCTCGCGAGACCAACGGTCTCAAGCATTAGTTCGCAGACCTCCCCTCACAGGATCTCTCTTGCTTGTACCGAAACCGGATGTCAACCAACCAGAAGTGCAGACCTAGATAGATCGCCACCGGCCATAAGAACGAGTCGAAGACAACCCACGCCCAGTCCAGGTCGCTCACATGATACGGATGATAATAAAGCCCCAACACCTGCCTTAACGCTAGCCAGAAACGGATTAAACCGATCATAACGTAGAGCGCTAAACTTACAGCTATCCACTGTAGGACCTGCATTATGTCCTCCTCGGTGTATGAACTTTTTTTAGTTTACCACTTTTAAATAACTTGTCAATTACTTCCCCCAAAAGTTTCCGGTGTGTTAAGGGGAATAACAAAACACCTGCTGTGTAAATCATAGCAGGTGTTTTGTTCTCGATCTTAATATTTATCAATCGAAACGATTGGTATCTCTAGTGATTACTTTATTAATACTTTTTTGGGTTGCTTGATCTAAATCGAAGTCTAAAGAGTTAGCTAAACAGATTAAAGTATAAATAATATCTCCCACCTCCTCTTGTAAATCTTGATCTGATTCGCTACTTTTTTTCTTTTTAGGCCCATAAAGATGATTAATCAAGCGAGCTAACTCGCCTGATTTCTCTAAGAGCCTGGCTAATATTTCATGCGGAGTACAATATTCCCAACCTTACTGACCAAACCACTCATCAACCTTTTTTTGAGCTTTGTTCAGATTGTCCCTTCTGCGCTAAATAATAACAATATATGTTAAAATTATGGCTGAAATAACCCCGAGTGCTACTGCTACTATAATCCAAGCTTTGCGCTTGATTAAAAATCCGAGTGTCATTAGACCGACGACTTTCAATTCTTTTTGATTAGTAGTCAGCTTATCTGCATTCTGCCCGATTATTTCCTTATTTTCTTCCACTTATTCCTCCACTTTATTAAGTTCGGCTTGAACAGCGTCCAACAATTTATCAAGATTATGATGAGTCACAGCAGATACAGGAATCACCATAATTTTCATTTTTTTAAACCGACCAACAGCCTCTTTAAGTCCTTTTTCATCCAATAGCTCTGTTTTTGTTAATACCAGAAGCTGTCTTTTTCTGCTTAATTTGTCCGAAAAATCTTTCAGCTCTTGATTAATCACCTTGTAGCTTGCCACCATATCGCTATTCTCAACGGATATTAAATGCAATATTAATTTTGTACGTTCAATGTGCTTTAAAAACTTATCCCCCAAACCTTTTCCCTTAGACGCTCCTTCTATTAAGCCGGGAATATCGGCCACGATTAATTTATTATCTTGCATATTTACCACGCCCAAATTAGGCTCCAAAGTTGTAAAGGGATAGTCTGCAATACGAGGGCGGGCGTTTGATATAACCGATAATAAAGTTGACTTACCGGCATTTGGCAGACCCACCAAGCCGACATCGGCAATCATTTTAAGCTCCAACCTGATTTCCGCTTCTCCTCCGGGCAAACCTTCTTTAGCCCATTGCGGCGCCTGCTTTACACTGGTGGCAAAATGATGATTGCCAAAACCGCCAGACCCACCCTTTGCTGCAAGATAATCCTGATCGGGACGGCCAAAATCAGCTACCAGATTTTCTCCTAAATATATTTGCGCCCCAATCGGCAGATCCAATATTAAATCAGTGCCGTTTTTACCGTGGGCCAGCTTCTTTTTGCCATTTTCGCCGTCCTCTGCAGCAAAAATTGTTTGGCCGACGAATGCTCTTAAATCATGAATATGAGGATTGGAACGGAAAATCACATTACCGCCCCTGCCGCCGTCTCCACCGTCCGGTCCGCCCTTAGGCACATATTTTTCACGCCTAAAATAGACGCCGCCATCGCCGCCTCGTCCAGCCAAAACTTTAATTTTTGCTTCATCTATAATCATCTTTAATCAATCCCAATATAGCAGATTATTCTCCCTCTGTCACAAAAAAATCCGCATCGAGCGGAGATTACTAATAACCCTGAATTACAAAATAACAAGATCTTGCTCTATTTCGATCCGCCGAATTGGCGGACTAGCGCATACCTTGTACCCATCTGTGTTAATCTGTGTGATCCACTAGCTGGAGGAATCCGTGGTTGTAAAGCTCAAGAAATAGAGTAAGATCGAGCAAACAATCTCGTAATTGAAGGTAATAACTAAGCATGCGATTATTAATTTAAGGTAATTTAATAAATATACCCGCGAACTACTCCTCCATAGGCCGATATTGTACGGCGGCTGATTTTGCCCCAACCGACCGCATTCATTTCCGCAATTGTGATATTGCCGCCATTTACACTCTCGACATAGGCGACATGCCCCCACCAAGATTCAGCCGTTACTACAATCGACCCCACAGCAGGCTGGGAACCGGTAGAGTAGCCGGCGCGTGAAGCTGATGACAACCAAGCCTTGGCATTTCCCCAACTGCTTGGAACATAACGCCTGGTAGCCACATAATAGGTACAATATCCATAAGGATAACCGTTTTTTGAGCTTCCGGGAGCATGATTTACCGATGATGCGGTGGTTTGGGATCGCGAACTGCTTCGGGTTACCGTGTTGCGGCTGGCGCTGGCTAATTGCCTCTCACGTTCTTTTTTGGCCAGCTGAGAGGCTGATACTTCATAGCCCTTAGGTGGAATTTTTAATTTTTGCCCGGGTTTTACTAAATTTTCATTCTCCAAATCATTGAAATAAGTCAATGTAGCTAATTTAACGCCGAACTTCCATCCTAAGGAGGTAAGCGTATCTCCATCTTTAACAACATATGTAATTGTGGCACTTGAATTGTCTGGCAGCGGCTCTTCGCGCTGTGTAATATTGGTATCTACGGTGCCATTTAACGCCACAAAGGCGCCTCCGGAGTTTTGATAAGCACTATCGGCCGCAATACCATCTTGTGAAATCAGGGGTGTATAAGGGTCTACCATTGACGCAAAGGCAATCTCATTAGCCGGATCGGGGTATATCATGCTGAAATCAGCTCTTGCGTATTTGACAATTAGGTTTGAAGCTACTACCAAGACGGCTACAAGCGCAATGGATACGTGTGGCATCAGTTTTACAACCTTGGCAAAAAAGTTTTTTGTCCGCAAAAACCCCCCGCCCATTATCTCGAGCGAAGAATTACCTGCAGTACTTGAGTGCTTCCCCAACAAAAAAATGGCATTAGCCAATCTCAAGAAAGATTTAGAAAAAATAATTTTTATTTTAGAAAAGTATTTGGTAAATTTTTTAGTTTTTTCGATCCGTTTACTAGGTAAGGGATCAATTTCATTATGCAGTACCATATGTCTTCAACTTTCGTGTTGCACTAGATAATGATAAAGTACTTTATCATTCATGTCAAGGGCATCAAAATTACCTTAGTAGGAGAGTACAATTGACAAAGTCGCAGGAATGAAGCCGGTTGCCACGACCCCGCCGGGGAGCCTTACCATAGATGTATCTAAATCGATTTGATAGGTGCCAGCCGCCTTCTGGGACAGATCAATTTCAAGAACTACGTTTGAACTGTTTAAAAGGTTGAGAGCGCTCGAAGATCCTGAAACATTGACTTTAAAATCAGTCGGCGAAACGGAAGACAGTTTTAATCCACTGGATAAGTTAAGCGGCACAATGCTTGGAGTAACCAATCGGCTGCTGCCGGTTTCAGTAAAATCTATTTGCACTTTAACACTCGAAGATGATCCTTTTTGCAAGCTAACTCCGCTTGGAAATACCAGTTTAGCATCCCTGGTTAATGATGCGGCTTGATTGGAAATATCAATTTCCTCCGTCTCGATGTAATTAATCTCGCTAAGCGAACTCCTTTGGCCAACAATATCAATCACATTGGGCGTAGTGGTGATTTTAGAGACGTAGTAGCCGTCTTTTGGCGATCCTTTGGTTTTAACTCTAATCCCCACCGTTTTGTTGTTGCCTCCTTTAACGATAGAAACGGATAGATTAATATTTGACGGATCAAAAGTTACTCCCTTTAATTCCGAGCTGTTTTCAGACAAAGCGACCACTTTTACTTCACGCTCGAAAGAGTTATTTTCCCCGTTTAATTTAAGAACTACGCCGGCTTCGCTAATCGAATTCACCAAACTACTTGGCCCTCTAGCTTTCACCTGCTCGGTCGATAAATTGACTTGGCCGACAATCATCTCGTCGGCTGGATCACCATCAATTTTTACTTCGATATCCAAATCTTTTTCAATAATTTTATCGATAGTTACAAATACTCTGGAAGGCTCAATTTTGGTAATTTGCACATCTGACACTTGAGAAACCACTTTAACTTCGAGATCATAGGTGCCCTCTTTAAGGCCGGCCACATCGACGCTCGCCACGAAAGAATCGGCAGTTAACGTTCTCCAGATTGATGGCTCGGCCATAGCGGTGATTTGAACATTATCTTGATCAAAAAATGCCGCATAATCATTGGATAAATTAACTGTTTTGATTGATATAGAAGTGGGAAATTTGCCGATTAAAGATTGATTGGATGAAACAAATAGCCACAAAATCGCTGCCAGCACCAAACAAACCGCTTTGACCTTAGAATCGGTGGTAAAAATTCTTGAAATTTTAGCAAAAAACTTTTTGGCCATATTTAAAGATATATTTTTTCAAGTTTATTTTTAAGTCTTTCAATGGAAATTCTTCTTTCAATTTTACCGGATTGAGCTAGAGAAATACTGCCTGTTTCTTCTGAAACGACAATGCTTAAGGCATCAGAATTTTCAGTTATGCCGATAGCGGCCCGGTGGCGCGAACCCAGTTGAGTGGAAAAATCCCCGTCTGTTACCGGAAGTAATACTCCGGCAGCTTCTACTTTGCCATCTGCAATTATTACGGCACCGTCATGCAGGGGAGATTTGGGATAAAATATAGACAAAAGCAACTCTTTGGATATATTCGCGTCAATGGCGACTCCCTTCTCGATATAATCGCGTAAACCGGTTTGACGCTGGAGCACTATTAAAGCACCAGTTCTATCGCTAGATAACTGTTCGATTGCTACGACAAGTTGATTGATAAAATCGCCGCTCTTGTAGCCCGAGCCAAAATCTTTGATTATACCGCTGCGTCCAAGTTTTTCCAGGGCACTGCGTAATTCTGGCTGGAAAACGATCGGTATGGCAACCACCAACATAGCCATAACATATTTTAAAATCCAATTCAGCAGTACTAAATTAAGTAAATATCCTATACCCATTAAGGCTACTAGCAAAACCAAGCCGTAAAGTATACGCAAAGCTCGCGTACCACGAATTAGAAGGTAGGCGGAGTACAACAAAAACGCCACAATCAAAATATCCAGAATGGCATAAGGCCAACTGTCAATTTTTAGTCCATCCAAAAAATATCCCGCCTTAGAAGTAGCTCCAAGAATTTTCCCGCTCACACTCTCCAATCAATCCTCCGTTACACTTTTCTATAGTATAACAACTTTAAATCGACAATTCAAATCGAATTATTTGATTTTTCTGGCTGTAATTTTCTTAAAATATACTTCAAGTTTTTCGTCTTTTACCAGCTTATTGCCCGGATCCAGGCTCATTCCGAATTCAATACCGGACCCCACTTCAGAAACTTCCGATTTTTCACGTCTTAAAGAAATAATTTTTGTATCAGCGACTACTTCCTTATCTTTGAAAAACTTGACTAAATTTCCTACTTTAGCATCTCCCTCATCAAGACGAGCCCCGATAACTATGGCTTTTTTATCATCTCTAAATATCTCCAAAACTTTTCCCCTGCCAACAACCTCATCGCTGATTTCAGGCGCAAGCTTTAAAGTTAATTTATCTTTGATGTTATTTATTAATTCGTAAATTACCTGATAGCTTTCAATATCAACTTTGTCTTTGCGGCTAATTTTTTCAGCAGAAGCCAAAAGCGGTACCCTAAAAGCATATACTATAGCTTTAGTTGTGGCAGCCAAAGTTACATCTGATTCAGAGACAGCTCCGACTCCCTCTCCTATAATTTTAATACTTAATTCAAGCGTATCTATGTCTAAGATCAGCTTTTTAATTGCCTCTAGAGAACCTCTCACATCGGCTTTGATGATGATTTTTAACTCCAAATCATCGTCTCTGCTTTTATCATCTTCGGAGATTTTTTTGGCAGTTGCAATTTTTAAGCTCGTTCGGGCACTGGAAGATCCGGCGGCCAACTTAGCCTCCTTTTCGTTCGCAAAAGCTATTAGATGTTCGCCAAAATGTGGTAAATCCTTGAGACCGGCTATTCTAACTGGGGTGCTGGGTAGGGCTGTTTTAATCGGCTTTCGATTAAAATCTTCCATGATACGAACTTTTCCCCAAGTATGGCCTATTTGAACGGCATCTCCGAGCCTAAGAGTGCCATTTTCAACTAATATTAAAGCTAGTGGACCTGCACCTTTGTGCATGTGCGATTCTATAACCACGCCAAAAGCTTTTTGATCGTAGTCAGCTTTTAGTTCCATCATATCTGCTTGCAGGGCAACAACTTCGAGCAAATTATCGATGCCTTCACTCGTTTTTGCCGAAACTGGAATCATGACGGTTTTGCCACCCCAATCTTCCGGTATCAAGCCGTGATCGGCAAGCTGCTGTTTAACCTTGTTGATATCAGCATCCGGCAAATCTACTTTATTGATTGCCACAATCATAGGCACGTGATGTTTTTGGCATTGCTCAATAACCTCAATAGTCTGTGGCATAACTCCGTCATCTGCAGCTACAATCAAAATAACAATATCCGTAATTGCCGCACCATGTGAACGCAAAGCCGAAAAAGCGGCGTGCCCGGGAGTATCAATAAAAGTTATCAATTTATCTTTTAGATTTTTATTTTTCGTACCAGAAAGCAATACTTGGTAGGCCGAGATGTGCTGGGTAATACCTCCGGATTCTGAATCGGCAACATTAGCTAACCTTATCTTGTCAAGAAGAGAAGTTTTGCCATGATCTACATGGCCCATGACCGTGACTACAGGTGGACGATTGGATAATTTCTTATCAGCTTCGGTGTTTTTAATAATATCACCTTGGCTATTTTCTGAAGTCTCGGCTTCGGGCAAACAACTGATACCTAGATCATCGCAGACTATAGCCGCGGTTTCAAAATCAACCGATTCATTTATAGCAGCTAATATTCCACTTTTCATTAATTCGGAAATTAAACTGGCCACCGGAATACCGGTTTTTTCGGCTAGTTCCTTAACGGTGATAACCGAGGGAATTTTTATCTCCTTTTTTTCTTCGGACACTTCAAAAGAGGCATCAATGCTTGGTGCTTTGGATATTTTTTTCGCAAATTTTTGATCTTTTTTCTTTGACATTAAAAATATAATCTCATACTAGCAATTTATTCTCGATTTAGCAAGAATTATTGTGCATCTTTATAGTTATTTATCACAATATCCAACTCCTTGGGTTTTGATTTGGCAGGAGTTGTTTGATGGTCTTTGGCTTGAATCAAAGTTTTTGCAGCCGCTTCGGCCGGAAGTGGGGAAGCTTCGGGCAATAGCTGGTTTTCACTCCCTTCCGTAAGAATTATCGCGCTAGAAGCTACTTTATCAGAATCTTTAAGCCTAATTAAAGTGACGCCCTGGGTATCGCGGCCCAATCTCTTGATGGTTTTCAGAGCGACCCGAATAAATTGGCCTTTGCGAGTTGCCAAAACCACATCTGCATCATCCGTTTTAGTTATATGCATGCCTATTACCGTACCGGTTTTGTCGGTACAATTAGCTGCTTTAATACCCATTCCCCCGCGATGTTGAAGGTTAAAGTTTTTAAGCATAGTCCTCTTACCAAATCCGTTCTCAAGAACTATCAACACATCTGCGCCCCTTTGGCTTGCAGGAGCATTGAATTTTGCTTCATCTTCAGTAACCATATCCATAGAAATGACCGAATCGTTTTTTCTTAATTTCATTCCCATAACCCCGCTGGCACTTCTGCCCATCGGCCTTACCTCTTCTTCGCGGTAGCAAATACAAAGGCCTAATTTAGAAACCTCAACGATAATATCCTTGCCTTGAGTAATGTTAACCCATTTTAATTCATCATTCGGTTTTAATCCGATAGCGGCGATGCCGGTTTTTCTGATATTGTCGTATTTTTGAATCTCCGTCCTTTTAATCACTCCACCTTTTGTACCCATAATAAAGTATTTTCCGGCTTGATTATCTTTCGGAACGGTAAGAAGCGAAGTAACTTTTTCTTCGGGGCTAATTTGAATAATATTTACCACCGGCGTGCCCTTAGCCTGACGCGACGTAGCTGGAAGATCGTATACTTTGCTTTTAAAGACACGGCCCCGGTTAGTAAAGAAATAAATATCATCATGAGTATTGGCCGAAGCAAGATGATCTACTATATCTTCTTCCTTGGTAGTCATGCCCACCACTCCTACACCTCCGCGGGTTTGTTTACGGTAAGTATCGATTTCCTGCCGTTTAATATAGTTACCTCGAGTTATGGTTACAATAACCTGTTGGTTGGGAATAAGATCCTCCGCCCTGAATTCACCTAGCGCATGAGGAACAATTTCGGTGCGACGTTTATCTCCGTATTTTTTCTTTACATCTTCCAAGTCTTCGTTTATTAAAAGATAAATTTTTTCGGGATGAGCCAATAAATCTTCCAAGTAAGATATTTTATCCATTATGGCTTTGTACTCGTCTTCGATTTTTTGGCGCTCCAGTGCTGCCAATTGAGACAACCGCATATCCAAGATAGCTTCAGATTGGAGAGCCGAGAGGCTAAAGCGCGACATTAAATTCTTCTTTGCTTCCTCGCGATTAGCGGATTTTTTGATAGTCTCAATTACTTCATCAATGTGATCAAGAGCGATTTTTAGGCCTTCTAAAATATGAGCACGATCGCGGGCTTTCTTTAGCTCATATTGGCTTCGCCTGGTAATTACCAAATGACGATGTTCAATATAATGGCGCAAAACGTCTTTTAGTGTCATTACCATAGGCTCAAGCTGCGGAGTAAGAGCAAGCAAGTTGACATGAAATGCCGTTTGCATGGGAGTAAGTTCGAATAATCGATTGAGAACTTTTTTGGGAAAAGCATTTGATTTGAGTTCAATAACTACTCGTACCCCGCGCCTATCCGACTCGTCGCGTATATCGCTTACTCCATCTAAACGTTTGTCTTTAACCAGATCCGCAATTTTTTCAATTAAACCGGCTTTATTGACCTGATAAGGAATTTCCGTTACCACAATGCGAAATCCTCTTTTTGCCTCTTCGATATCAGCTTTAGCCCTCATGACGATTTTTCCCTTGCCAGTAGCATAAGCGGTTTTAATATCTTCATTGCAATAGATGATGCCGCCGGTTGGAAAATCAGGTCCTTTAATATATTTCATTAAGTCTTCAACTGTAGCCTCGGGATTTTTAATCAGATGCATTACCCCATCGCACAATTCATTTAAGTTATGTGGCGGAATATTCGTAGCCATGCCGACTGCGATACCCACCGTACCGTTTAAAAGCAATTGCGGTACTCTGGCCGGCAGCACCACCGGTTCTTTAGTGGTGCCATCGTAGTTATCCTGCCAATCGACGGTATCTTTATCAATGTCACTAAGCATTTCTTCAGCTATGGCAGACATACGGCATTCAGTATACCTCATGGCGGCGGCCGAATCTCCGTCCATTGAACCGAAATTGCCTTGACCGTCGACTAAAGGATAGCGCATAGAGAAGTCCTGCGCCATTCGCACGAGAGTGTCATATGCGGCAACATCGCCATGGGGATGATAGTTACCCAATACTTCGCCGACGACCTTTGCCGACTTGCGATATTTGGCACTATGGGTCAGGCCGGTTGAGTGCATGGCATACAAAACCCTGCGATGAACCGGTTTTAAACCGTCTCTAACGTCAGGCAAGGCACGAGCCACAATTACGCTCATAGCATAATCCAGGTATGATGTTCTCATCTCCTCATTGAGTGAACGCGGTTTTACAAGGCCAACATGCTCAACCATAAGACCGCCGGTGTTGTCTCCATTGATTAAGCTATTACTCAAAGAAGCATCGTTGGTGGGGTCTTCGGGATTAATTGGTGCTTGATTTGGTTGATTTTTTTGATTGTCAGTTTGATCCATATTAAATTCCAATCAATATTGCTGATTAAATATCAAGATTTTGAACTTTTTTAGCGTGACTCTGAATGAATCTTTTACGAGGCAAAACCTGATCCCCCATAAGCATGGAGAACGTTTCATCGGCTTCTTCGGCATCCTGTACCGTAACTTGCCAAAGCATGCGGTTTTCAGGGTTCATGGTGGTATCCCAAAGCTGTTCGGGATTCATTTCTCCAAGACCTTTATAACGTTGAATATTTATGCCGCTGTCACCGCTTTTTTGCTTAATTTGAGCCAATTTTTCCTCCTTTTCCCTATCGGAATACACCCAGTGTTTCTCCTTGCTCTTCGAAATAGAATAAAGAGGAGGCTGGGCTATATAAATATGTCCTCTTTCGATAAGCTCGGGAAAATTACGGAAGAAAAAGGTCAAAAGCAGGGTTCTAATATGGGCTCCATCTACATCAGCATCAGTCATAATGATAATTCGGTCATAACGTAATTTTGAATAGTCGATATCTTCGCCGATACCGATGCCCATAGCCACAATCAATGCTTTAATTTCTTCCGAAGACAGCATGCGGTCAAGCCTGGCTCGTTCGACATTTAAGATTTTGCCACGCAAAGGCAAAATCGCTTGAAATTCCCGGTCTCTGCCCTGTTTGGCACTGCCTCCAGCCGAATCACCCTCAACAATATAAATTTCGCTTCTTTTAGGGTCCTTGCTAGAGCAGTCCGCCAATTTGCCCGGCAAAGTCATGCCGTCTAAGGCGCCTTTTCTGATAATAGTCTCGCGAGCAGCTCTGGCGGCCAATCTGGCTCGAGCAGAAAGGGAACATTTCTCCAAGATCTTTTTAGCTTCTTGCGGATGTTCATCCAAATAATATTGGAGCGAACTGGCTACGACTGATTCAACAATATTTCTAACTTCCGTATTACCCAATTTGGCTTTAGTCTGGCCCTCAAATTGAGGCTCGCGCAACTTGATAGACAAAACTGCGGTCAACCCCTCTCTGACATCTTCTCCGGACAATGCCATATTTTTCAACAGATTGTTTTTCTTGGCATAATCGTTAATGGCGCGGGTTAAGGCAGTTCTAAAACCGGTCAGATGAGTGCCTCCTTCCGCCGTGTTGATATTATTGGCAAAGGTATATACGTGCTCCTTAAAATCTGCGGAATAGGCCAAAGCATATTCTACCACTACTTCATCCACCTCTTTCTCCGTATAGCAGGGAGGATCATTGATAACTTCGCGCGACTTATTAATATGCCTTACGTAAGCTATAATCCCGCCTTCAAAATAAAAGCTATATTCCTTGGGGTGGCCATTTTCAGAATCGGTGTCGCCCAAGCCGCGGCCTGTTTTGAGGTTCTTTTTTTGCTCCTCTCTCTCTTCGGGAGTATTCTCATCCGCGAGATCTTCTGCCGGCACTTCCGCTTCCGCCTCGTCGCGTTCATCTTTTACAGTGATCATTACCCCTTTAGTTAGATAAGCTTGTTGCCGACAATGAGAAATGATGGTAGAAAAATTAAATTTTATCGATTTGAAAATCTCTTTATCCGGCATGAACGTTATGGTTGTGCCTGTGCCGCTGGCTTCACCGACAATTTGTATCTCGCCCTGTGTTTCTCCTCTTTTATACTCTTGAACATAAAGCTTGCCGTCACGCTTAACTTCCGCTCTTACCCATTCGCTTAAGGCGTTAACTACCGAGACGCCGACTCCATGCAACCCGCCAGATACTTTATAGCCACCGTCGCCAAATTTTCCCCCGGCATGCAGTACGGTCAGTACGGTTTCTAGGGCTGATTTGCCGGTCGCTTCAACCTTATCCACCGGTATGCCTCGTCCGTTGTCTACAACCGATACAGATCCATCGGAGTTTAAAATAATAATAATCTTATCGCAAAAACCGGCCATGGCTTCATCGATAGAGTTATCAACTACTTCCCACACCAGGTGATGCAAGCCATCTATGCCCGTCCCACCAATGTACATGCCCGGCCTTTTGCGTACCGGAGCCAAGCCTTCAAGCACGGTTATTTTAGACGCGTCATAGCTCTGATCTTTAGTTATTTTTTCGTTTGACATCCAAATCTCCGAATTAATGCACACAAACCAACACAAACAAAAAATATGACATATTTTGCCTATTTTAGGAAGAAATATTTTTGTTTTACCTTAATATTTTATCAATTATGCGCCTATAATTCAAGCTCAAATTAATTAAAATTAAGCTTTATGAGCCTATCTTTATCAAGGTAAAAGCTATAAGCCGCTTCACCCCAAAGAAGGCTTTTTCCAAGTCTCCAGTTCTTTGGGTATCGTACAGTCAGATGATAATTATAAGCCGGGGTCCCCGCCTGCTTTTGAATTAGAAATTGATATTTTTTGTCGTTTAAATCCAATCGATAGCCGGAAACATAACCAAATTCTAATTTTGAACTCTCTTTCGGTTGGGTATTCATCCAGAAAGAAATCTTTTGCTTGCCAGCTTCGTTGCCTACATAATAATGTTCACCTTGGGATTGAGTGCCGCCATTAGCTTCAAAATTTCCGCTTATGATATTAAAATTTGTAATTTGAGAGTTATCGGGTACTAAAATTCGCATTAAATTTAAATTGTAATAATCCGGCCAAACTCCGTCTCCTTGATGAGTTCTACTAATCGTAATATGGTGGCCGATTTTCCCATCTTCACCGATAGTAACGGTGTCGTAAACTTCTTCCACAATGTTTTGGCTGCTTTTACCCCCGCCGATATTTGTTGAGTGCGACAAGAAATAATCGCTACCGTTCTCAATAACCTTACCGCCAAAATTATTTTTTTCAATTAATTCCTGTATCGCCGCATCTTGGCTGTAGAACTGAATATGCTTAGCACTTATATTGTCTTGTATAAGTTGAATTATTTTTGTTCGATTATGGGTATCATTAAGTTCTGTTGTGACTTTTTTAATTAGCAACGGCATCAAGTCGGCTAACACCTTTTTGGGTTCGTTTTCTTGCTTCGCTCCGTTGCGTTCAAAATAATTAATTTCAACCTCTCTGGTCGTTTCTGTCAAAAAGTTATCGCTGTTAATTTCTAAATTATAAGCATCAAGGCGAATCGGCCCGGTAATTTTAAGCATTTCTGTTATTAAAGTAGCGTCCAAAGAAACAATTCCATTTGCGGTTTTGCCGCTTTCAGCGCTGTATAGCTCTAAAATTTTTGAAAAACTTTCCGGACCGCTTACTGCATAGTTGGCGTCTCTTAAATACATTTTACCTCCCGAGAGAACTTGGTATTCGGAAGGTGCTTTAAAGTCGACTTTATCTTTGGCAGCATTGTCCAATTTATAAATATTTGTTTCAAAATCAAGCTTGCCAAGTGTAAGATTCTCTGTAGCTACAGTAGCAAACGAGCCCAAAAATCCTCCACTGCCCCTGATCTCGGCGTTATTTTGAAATAAAATCAGCAGCTCCCTCTTACTCCCCTTGCCGGCAAACCAGTCAAGTATCGGTATATATTCATTTTGGATTTTTTGGCTTTGGTCTATTAATTTCTGGCATAATTGCTCAAGTCGGCCGATATTTAGATCTTTGAGATAAATATTACTAGCGGTCTGATTATTCTGAAGCCTCTCTAAAGTATTATTAATCCGCCTGATTTTTTGTTCATATCCGGTTAAATAATTTGAAACCGGCATCATATCTAGTTTAAGATTCAAATCCTCCCCGTCTCTGATTTCCAGATTTGAGTAATTTTGGGAATAGGATTCAAAAATATTTTTTGACTCGGCCGAAGCTTCTAAAATTCCGCTTGCCGCTTCCAGCAGATACTCCATATCAACGTATTGGCTTCGATAATTTATAAGTTTAAGGTAACGGCTGTTCTGGCCCCATGATTGCAAAGAGAGTTTAATTTCTTCCAGATCAGCTTTGGCTTGTTCTGAACTTTTTTGAGACTGATCAAATTCACCCTTTTCGAGCTGGCTGAATGCGGCATTAAGATGTGAATTTGCCTCCAATAAATCAAGTTTTATCGAGGCTTTAACTTGATATGCACGGCCTATAATTAGGCCTGATAGTGCAATTATCATTATGGAATATACCAAAAATGAACTGTTAAATTTCTTTTTAGGTTTTATTTGTTTGGTTTTATTATTGAGTCCCGACCAAAAAAACGACTCAAAAGACGAGACTTGACTGTCTTGATTAGAAGTCTCAATATCGCGCTGTTTTTTTGGCTCAAAATTAGACATCATCCCCTCGCACTTGCCTCCACTTATTTCCACTTTCCAAGTAATTTGTCAACTTCAGTTTTAAAATTCTGTCTAAATATCTTTTTGGAAAACTTTTCAGCATGGGTCCTAACGGCTTCTGGATTGAATTGATCAGCCTTAAATCGGGAAACAGCCTCAACAAGCGCTTGACTTGATTGTTCGTTAATTAGAATACCGTTAATTCCCGGCACTACCGTTTCGGAGGCGCCTCCCGCATTATACGCAATCACCGGCCGTCCGCTTGAGGATGATTCGAGCGGAACGATGCCAAAATCCTCTTCAGCAATAAACACCAGAGCTTGGGCCTTTTGGTAATAATCTGATAATTCTGCATCACTAACCCGGCCTAAAAATTTAATATTTTTGGACGCCACGCGACGCAATCGAGCCTCATCCGGCCCGGAACCAATAATATAAAGAGGTTTTTTCAACCGGTTAAAAGCATCAATTACTATATCGGCCTTCTTATAGCCTACAAGGCGCGAAACAAATAAAAAATAATCTTTGACCTCACTCCTTGGGCAAATGGAAAATCTATCGGTATCAACCGGAGGATAAACTACTACTGAATCTCGGTTGTAATACTTTTTGATCCTTTTTTTAACTGTATTTGAGTTTGCCAGATAATAGTCGGGTCTTTCGGCCGCCGCCCTGTCCCAAATTTTTAAGTTATGGGCAATTTTTTTTCTTAATGAACTAAAAATGCCGGTGTCTGCTCGATCGTCTATTTCAGGTTGCCACAGATACCTGGCTGGGGTGTGACAGTAACAAATATGAAGGGTCTTTGGCTTGACAATAATTCCCTTGGCGGCAAATGTGGTATTGGAAATTACCAGGTCATAATTCGAAAAATCAAAAGATTCAAATGCTTGCGGCGCATACGGTATAAGGGCTTCACGGTATCGTTTAAATACGGGATTTTTTCCCAGATAGCTTTCCACCACGTCATATTTTGCAAATTGAGGAACTTTTTTGCGGTCATAAACCGAGGTATAAATTCGGCTCCCGGGAAAAAGTTCGGCCAAATCCAAAAGTACCCTCTCGGCACCGGCAAAATTTGTCAGCCAATCATGAACCAGAGCGATATTCATATTTGCCCTTAAATAATTCGTAAAGTATCAATAAAAGTGTTTTATATATTATCACCATATCAAACCAGATCGACCAGTTTTCTATATAAAACATATCGTAACGAACCCGCTCATTAATGGACGTGTCACCCTTCAGCCCATTCACCTGCGCCCATCCAGTGAGTCCGGATTTGATACGATGCCTCTTGGAATAATTTGGAATGACTTTGCTAAACCTTTCCACAAATCTTGGCTGTTCCGGCCTCGGCCCGACAAAACTCATATCGCCGCGTAAAATGTTCCAGAGTTGAGGCAATTCATCCAGATTAGTTTTTCTGATAATTTTTCCAAGTGGAGTGATCCGATCGTCTTTTTCTTCAGTCCAATACTTATTTTGCCGGTCTTCGGCATTAACATACATAGAACGAAATTTGTAAAGCGTGAACGCTTTGCCGTCCCGCCCCACTCTATGGTGTGAATAGAGTATTGGGCCCTTGCTGGAAAGCTTTTGGATTATGCCTATAATTATCCAAAATGGAGAAGAAATCACCAGGCAGATTATTGAAAATATGATGTCCGATAAACGTTTGACAATCCTGCCCCATCCCTCCAGCGGAGTACTGACAACCTCAAGCACAGTCAATGATCCGATAGAGGAGGCAGAAAGCTTTAGAGAAAAATCGGAGGAGGTGCGAGGAACAATAATTAAGCCCAAGTGATTATCACCGCAATAATCAATCAAAGAATCAAGTTTTTTAAAACCACTACTGTTATTATCCGATATTACCACTTCGTCTATTTGGTATTGCTTGATGATTTCTTGAAAATTTTCTGGATTACCCAAGGTCTTAATTTCGGAATCTTGGCCGGTACTTATAACTCCGACAAATTTGTATCCCAGCAAAGGATTTTTGCCAATTTCCGTAGCGATAAATCTGGCAATTTTTTGATCTCCGATCACCGCCAAATTTCTTCTGCCGATACCTCCTCTAAGTAAAGACCGTTGAATGATGCGAACTGACAGGCGCGAAATAAAAACCAGAAGCACTCCAAGCACCCAGATGAAAAGCAAGATTAAACGGGAAATAATATCTACTTTGGTAAAAAATAAGCCCAAAATAAGTATGGCTAGAGCGGTCGAATTTGATTCAAAAATTCTATAAAACTCCGAGACCAGGCTTTTTCGATATTTGGTGTAATAAAGCCCGTTTATGGCATAAATAGCCACCAATATGGGTGTAAAATAGATCGAAAGCAACACATAATCTGAAATTTTTGCGTTGAATGGCGTATCGAAGATGTGCAATTTTCCCCGAATATAAAAAGCCACCGCAAAAGAGAGCAAGGTCATTGCTATATCGAGTGGCAACAGGATAGATGTAAAAAACAGCTCACTACGTTTCATAAGCTCATATCAAATATACCCGAAATTTCAGGGTATTAAAATACTTGCATTATTCACTCTCTTCCTTTATGAGAGTTTTTTTTAAATTGATCGAATAGCCCACCTATAATTTGTATGATATAATAAGTATCATATAAAAAACAAAATGCCTCGCAAGATTTCTCTTAGGGGCATTTTGTCATCTATCAAAAACAAAAATCAATTGTTCTTCTTAAGCTTTGCCGATTCGGAAAACCTTGGTGCCGCATTTAGGGCAGACGCCGCGAGTAGCTGGTTTGCCGTTTTTCATAGTAATTGATTCAGGATTTTGCATTTCTACTTTTTCGCGGCATTTTACGCAATATGCTGTAGCCATTTGTCACCTCCTCTCGTGCTATAAATGATCCTTATACATACAATTTTATGTGTTGCCGAGGCTCAAAGTCAAGCTAATTCCCCCTTAGGGCTACCTCATTTGAATTCAGCTCAAGTATTATAGCAGTTCTGTACTAGTCTTTTTAATTCGATAGCTTTGGCTTGATTTTTTATATTATTACTCGAAAATGGAGTTTTCCCCAGGCAAAAATGATTATTGGTCGTAATCAACTATCTCTGCTAATTTTTCCAAAGGTTGTTCGCCGCTGTAACGATTGCCCTCATAAATCCATGTCGGATAACCTTCGACATTGTTGGCCTTGCATTCTTCGGGATTGGCATTTTCGCCCTGTGGATCACATTCGACATAATCGATATATTTAACCGCATCGCCGAACATCTTTTTCTGGTTGTTGCAGTGCGAACACCAATAGGCTCCGTACATTACCATACCCTTTTCAGTCAAAGTTTTGGCCAAGCCCTCAATCCACGCGGGATCACTGCTTGAATTTTTTGAGGTCACGCCGGCCACCTCACCCTCGCTTGAAGAATTGTTAGAATTGCTACTCTCTTTAGTTTTATTTCCGAAGTAAAAAATTGCTGCAAGACCGCTAATTACAACCACAATAATCGCTACCAAAAAGAAAAATAGTTTTTTATTTTGCATTTATCCTTCTTTCACGCTAATTATTTTCCTAATCACCCCAATTCTTATTCGTTTCTATCGCCAAAGCCATATTTGGCGCTAAATTTTATTTAATCAGGCCTTCAGCATTAATCATCTCTACACCATCGTAGCGGAATATTTGCCGGCTATCAAGAGTATAATGCTCTCTAATGACATCTTTCAATGGGTCTAAATTATAATTGCGATAATCAAAAAACATTGCGGTTTTTTCTCGATTTGAGTAATCGAAATCAAAATTTGGTAAATCACTTATCATATTTGGAGATACAACGCCGCCTTTTTCAAAATTTACGCTCGTAAGCCCGGGCCACTGCAATATTTGAATATTTTGGCTATGTGCACCCACTTCACCAAAAATACACAGATAATAATTACTACTCGCATCAGAAAATGAAGGAAGCGGACAAAAGGCTAAATCTTCTTCAAAACCCGAAAGTTCAATATTTTTATATGACATGAAACCTTTTTTTGTAATCAAGTATGAAATATGGACATCATCTTTTTTATATGAGGCCAACTCCAGATATTCCTCTTTCCCATCAAAATCGATATCCCAGTTCTTAGAGGTTTGCCATACGGGCTTACCCCACTCCGATTCCAGCTCCGACGCTCCGACTCCGTTTTGTCCAAGATAGTACCAGGCCGCTGACAATACGGAAAAAGAAAATAGCGCCAAAATTGCAAAGAATGTTTTTTGTTTGCGATTAAATGTTCTCATAGCAAAAATAACAAAAAAATTAGTGCGAATAAAATACGATATATTCCAAACGGAACAAAATTATAACGTCTAACAAAATTAAGCAAAAATTTAATTGAAAAGAGCGCCACAATAAACGATACCGCAAAACCAATTGACAGACTCAAGATATC
>CAYNIX010000003.1:0-6795 GCA_964397535.1 uncultured Candidatus Saccharibacteria bacterium
CTAACTATTGTTGCTCCCGAGGAGGTTATGGGCGTTGGAAAAAAATTTACGGTCAAAATTGTCATGGATACTAAAGGCAATTCGGTCAACGCCGTTCAAAGTTATTTGGCTTTTGATCCTAAAATTTTAGAGGTATCTAAAACCGACACCGAACAATCTTTTTGTAAATTTTACCCCGAAAATAATTATAGCAACGACACCGGACTAATTAAATTATCCTGCGGATCCCCATATCCGGGCTTTCGCGGTACAAACACAGTTCAGGAAATTGAATTTTACCCCAAGGCAATTAAAGATGCGGACATTTTTCTAACCGGTGAAAGTATGGTACTGGCCAATGACGGCAAAGGAACTAATTTGTTAAGTGATTTGCCCCAAGCTAGTATAAAAATTAAAGCCAGCCTATAATTTGAGAAATTGTTACATGTGGAGGGTTGCAAGATTTAATTTATTAATTGTAATCTCGGCAGTATTTGCGGCCGCCGTATTTTCAGCTTTTCCACAGACCGCCATGGCAGAAAAGCTGATAACGGTATCTGCCAACACCTCCAGTGTAGAGGCCGACAAAACCATTGATGTGCCAATATATATCGATACAGACGGAGATAGGGTTAATGCAATCGGATTTAATGTTGATTTTTCAACTGAAACCCTGGAGGGCCTCCCTCCAAATCGCGCCGGAAGCGTATTCAATATGTGGGTGACAGAGACTTCTACCCGCATTGACGGAGGTATTACCGGCCAGCAGGGTTTTACGGGTAGTGGTTTAGTGACTACATTGCGGTTTAAAGGGAGACAAGAGGGTACGACTACCATCAGCCTGCGTAATATTCGAGTGTTGTTTGCCGGGGCAACCGTAAACGGTTTTTCAACCAATGAAATCAGTATTTCGGTCTACGGCCAGGGTGAAGTGCCACCCGAAGAACCCGTGGTGCCGATTCCTGGCAATACCCAAAAAATTACACTCTATCCACCGACCCTGTCTCAAGTTATTGCTCCAAACGACACCACACCGGTTTCACAATCTGATATAACGCTCGACACCTCATCTTCTTTCGGATCTAAAGCTCAAGTTAGCGGCAATAAAGGATCAAATCCCGAAGAACCCCTTAAACAAGCCGAGGTAATAGAAGCCGTAGCCTCGGTAAAAGGAATATTTGGTAAAAATAGTATTATCTGGACTAGTATTTTACCCACTGCGATCTTGCTGGCTATTGTGATTGTTTTGGGCGTACGATTATACTTGAATGAAAAACGGCGACATGCGGCGCTAGAAAGAATCATGGATAAGCAACTCGGAGCGCTGGCCGCACTTGAAAATAAAATTGAGATAATAGATCAAAAAGGTCCGGAAGGAAAAGCCGAGTATTTGAAAGAGCTAGATATGGTTAAGGCAGAAATATCAGCTCAGACAATGGATAATAAAACAAAAACAAGTAGTCCTCAAGCCTCATAAAAACTCATTAAATTAAATTAAGCGTGAAAAACGATTGACAAGTTGAAAAATATATATGTATGATGATTATGGTTTTAATAAAATTCAATAATCCATTTTTTGCACAAAGGAGTTTTTATGCTTAAAAGGACTTTTCTCGCAGTAGCGATCGCTTTTGCTCTGCTCTTGCCTCTTATTCCGTTCGGAAAGAGCCAAGCCCAGACACCCAGCCAAAGGACTCTAACGGTAATTCCCCCATCATTTGAGCTTTATGCCAATCCGGGTGATAACATAACTGATAAAGTCAGAGTCAGAAATGATTCGGCCGAAGAAACCGCATATACCGTCATGGTCGAAGATTTTAGAGCAATCGGCGAGGAGGGCCAGGTTGATCTTATTGACGACAGTCAATCCAACACCACCTACTCTTTGGCAAAATGGGTTTCTCCTGAGCCGGAGAGTTTTTCTCTTAAACCGGGAGCTGAAACAGAGGTCTCTTTTACTATCAGCGTACCCAAAGACGCCGAACCGGGTGGCCATTACTGTTCTGTCTTAATTAAAATGGGCGGAGGAACCCCAACCGAAGGTGGCGCAGCAGTTGCAAGCCGTGTCGGCTCGCTGGTTTTACTCCGAGTCTCCGGAAATGTAAAAGAAGAAGCTGTGGTTGAGACATTCAATACCGACAAAAGTTATTACGAAGGAAGCCCTGTAAATTTTGAACTCAAAGTTAAAAATACGGGTAACAACCATATCAGACCAAAAGGAAACATTGTTATTACCAACTTATTCGGCCAAAAAATTACCGAATTGCCGTTAAACGGCCTTAACGTTTTACCGGAAGCAGTACGAAAAATGGATACTCGTTGGGAATTTACGGCTTCGCTTGCAAACCGTTTTACGGCTACATTGGTTGCCACTTATGGTCAACAAAATAAGGCGCTTTCGGCCTCAACTTCCTTTATAATCTTTCCAAAATACTTGGCAATAATCTGCCTGGCTGTCATTTTGTTAGTGGTACTGGCTATTGTGGGCAGAAAACGGGTCAAGAAAATTATCCACAATTTAACCAAATAAATTGGATATGCTTGTACTGCCGCATAGCCGCTAATTAAGCGAGGGAATATTTTAATTGAAAAGAGCAGTCTTATTTAAAAAGATAGTCTTTTTTTTGATACTTTCTTTGTTTGCGGTGTATTTTAGCTGTACAAAGGCGGTTGACGGGCTTGATTTACCCCGCGATCTATTGAACACATCTTCTCTTGGCGCTCTCTCCTCGCACAGCATTAGGTTCACTCTGCCGGTAAGTTCAGCTCCCGTTGAACTCGACGATTATGTATTAATAGATCTGACATATTTTAGCGGGGTAACCGAACCCACTCAAGTTTTGGGAGATTATACCGGAACACCGGTAATTTCAGTCATAAATACCTATATTCGTATCACCGGAATTTCATTCAACCCCGGAGCTACGATTAATATTTACGGTATCACCGCTTTTAATCCCACCGAACCAAATTTGTTTGATGTATATATTCGCATAACTCATGATGTTGACGGCCTAAACATTCGAAATGAAGCCCACGTCATCGCTTCTCCCAGCACCGGTTCGGTGGTAATTTCCGCTTCTATAGAAGCAAATGTAGGAGTTCTTAGAATCAACGGCTGGGGCTCCCCGGGAATGTTTATTACTTTTACCGAAGGAACAACAGTCATAGGTAGCGCTGTTTGCGATGCAACCGGTAGGTTTTCACAAATTTTTGCCGGCATCGCCGAAACGACTCATAGTATACTTATTCATGGCAGCGATAATCTCAACCGCACCACCCCGCCTACTTTGGTGGAGGTTTTTACCAGGGCCCATGAGCTAACCACCGTTAACGGAATTATTATTCCCCCTACGATTGAAATTGATACCAATCAGATTGCCCCGGGTGATCCAATTCAAATTGTCGGCCGAGGTACTCCAAATTATAAAGCGCATATTATGACCGAACCGCCGGTTAACAGCTTTGAGACCGATGTAGATATTAACGGAGATTATAGTTTTGATGTGGCCGATACCTCACTTATGGAATTGGGAGACCACAGGGTCTATGCTTTGGTTCAAGATCTTTTTGGAACCCAAAGCTTGTTTTCTATCACCTTGTTTTTTAGGGTCACCAACGACACTCCTCCCCCTGACGAAGAACCGGATTGTGATATCAGTCGCGGAGATTTAAATTGCGACTCAAGCGTGGATTTGGCTGATTTTTCGATTTTGCTATATTACTGGGGATCATCAAGTGCTGATGCCGATATTAACAATGATGGTAATGTTAATTTGGTAGATTTTTCTATAATGATGTTTTATTGGCAGGGATAATTTTGTTAAAATATTTAATAGGTAAGATATCGAAATAAGTTTTTTTTATCTAACGATTGGCGGTGTGTTTTTACGCCACTTGATATTTATCGGTTTTATATATTAACTTTGCGCTAAACTATTTGGCGCATCCAAATTTGCAAGAAAAATTAAGCGGGCTGTTATCGGTTAGACCATGAAAGTTATTGCTTGGTTAAACAGACTTTTTTTGGTGTTGATTTTCGGCACACTTTTTGCCGTGCCGTTTTTGAAATTGGAAAGAACTCAAGCAGATGAACCATCAACATTCGTCTTTGTGGTTGATCCGGCAGACGAGTCTAAAATTGCCGGCACCCCTTTTAATTTACATATCAAAGCATACGATCCCGATGTTGGATATCTTACAAACTACAGCGGTTGGGTCTATCTCCAAAATACCACCATGACCCTGTCTCCCACTCAAGTCTGGATGGCAAACGGCGAATATAATGGGAGTGTTACTATTACAAGAGCCAATACTTCTGACGCCATTACCGTGGCGCAAATCGGTTTTGCTTCTAAAACAAGTAATCCTTTTCAAGTATTGGCTGATTCGCGCCAAATTTATATGGGGGTTTATGGAGGTAATAATCAATCGACTCGAGTTAGAAACGTCCTACCTACCGCACTAAGTGTAAGAGTTATGGATAAGTTTGGTAATGCCATAAAAAACCTGGGAATTCTTTTTCAAATTTCCTCCTTTCCTCCGGGCTCGTCTAATTATACGCTTTCAGCCAATAGCGGACTGACTGATGACAATGGAATTTGTTCTACTTTTTTAACTTTCGGAACCAAGGCCGGAACATATACCGTAAACGCCACTCCAAGCACCGCTCTGGCAAATCCGGTTACGTTTTATGAAAATGCGGTTGCCGGTCCGCTTTATAACTTACAAGTAACTCCGCTTATATCGGTAATACCGAGAAGCGCACAGCAGGTTTTTCAAGTTGCCGGATTTGATCTTTACTCAAACCCCGTGACACTGGGCACAGTAAATTGGAGCGTAGTCAACGGCGGAGGCACCATCGACTCAAATGGCGTGTTCACAGCCGGAGCGGTCCCGGGAAATTATCCAAATACGGTAAGAGTTGCCACTCAACTAAACGGCATCGGTGCGGCGGCCTCGGTTTCTGTTATAAATGAAGATGTGGTTGGTTCCGGGGGTGGCACCGGTACGGGTACAGGGACAGGCACTGGTACAAGCGGGGATGCCGGCAGCGGAGGATCGGGAAATGAAGTTGACCTCTCATTAGTCCAAAATTTTTTAAATGATCAAATCGGCTTAATTAAGAAACTTCCGGATCAAGGGGTTCTTGATCACGTGGTGATTTCTCCCAATGCCATTCAAGCCGAAACCAATACCAGGCATTTGGTAGCGGCGGTGGCATATGATAAATATAATTTTACAATTTCTGAAGTAAATTTTTCTTGGAGTTTGTCCGGTGATGTGGGAGAGCTGGCCGGAGATACCGGTAATAATACCGAGGTAATTTTACGCAATCGGCCCGGAAATGGAAACTTAACCGTCACCGCCGTCCAAGGAGATATCAACAAAACCTCTGAAATCCCCGTATCTTCGCGTCCTTCACCCGGCGGATATTTCGTATTTGAAGATATCCCAAGCCCCCAGCAAGCAGGCACACCTTTTACAATTACCATCACCGCTAAGGATAATTCGGATAATATTATTGCCGATTTTAAAGACCAGGTTGTTATCAGAGACTCAACTAACACTATCATTCCAACTGCTGTTAGTGATTTTCAAAATGGCACAAGCACTTTTGAGGTTACAATTTCTGTCGGCAAAAAAAATGTGGTCATAGATGCAATATCACCGGGCCTAAATGGAGTATCCAATACTTTTGAAGTCACCGGCGACCCAATGAGAATTGCCGGTGCCACTGTCGCCAGCGAGGGAGGCGGCACCTCGGGATATATGAAATATTTTGCAGCAGCAATTGCCGCCGGACTAGGGCTTCTAGGCGCCGGGCTTGGTATGGCTTGGATGGCCGGCCGTGGTTTAGAGGCAATTGGGCGCAACCCATTGGCAAGAAGCAAAGTTCAGGTTAATATGTATATAGCACTGTTTTTGGGTTTAGTTGCCGCAGTTTTGTCTGTGGTTGTAGCGTATCTTATTACCAAACCCGCATAATGGAGGGGCGATGGGGTTTAATGTAATTAATATCGTAATTACCGTCATTTGTTTGATTGCACTTGGCCTGTATTTTAATTACCGCGAAAAAAAACTGACTAAGATGGCTGATCTGAAATTTTTGGAGATTCGCGAAAAATACCTGGTACAAATTGCCCAACGCAAGGCTAAGGAAAGAGCAGAAATTGATAAAATCAGAAATATCTTGATAAAACTGGAGAATAAGCATAAAAAATTAGTTTCTTTGCGCCCCTCTTCTCCCCCGACTGACGCATTACGCGAAGCTGAAGAAATTGTGCGGCGTACCGAAAAAAGAGCCAAGCAAATCGAACAAGAAGCTCAAGAAAAAGCAGACAAGTTTTTAGCTGAACAGAAAACAGAAGTAGAAAACAAAATGGTTGACTTGGTTATGAGCGTCACTGCCAAAGTAGTTTCAAAGAGTTTGAGCTACGAAGACCATAAAGAACTGATCAATCAGGCGCTCCAAGAAATCGAAGGAGAGTAAAGAATGGCCGACGAGATAAGAAATCACATATTGAATTTAATATCTCAAGTGGTTAAAAAAAACGATTTACATCAAATGATTTTTGATTTGAATCGCCTAAAAGACAAAATTAGCTACAAAACGGTTGCCGGCAACCATCAAGACCGCGGAATTCTTAAAGAGCTTGCAACCTCTGAAACCAATAAACTCGGATCAGAAACTCTAAAAAATTATCTTAGAGGAATGCTGGCAAAAGATGATTTACGCTTATTCGAGCCGGCAAATTTGAGGGCCTTTGCCGAGGAATTTGAGCTTGAGGCCTTAAAAACAGATTTTTTAGAGTT
>CAYNIX010000003.1:6805-7977 GCA_964397535.1 uncultured Candidatus Saccharibacteria bacterium
AGTTGACCTGTGCCGTTAAACTCGAGGCAGACGATATAAAAAATATCGCTCAAAAAATGTCGGAAAAAGTCGGACGCAAAGTGGTAGTTGATGCGATACATAATCCGTCCTTAATTGCCGGTGTTATTATCAAAAAAGACAACTACATACTTGATTTTTCAGTTCAAACAAAATTATTGAATTTAAGCCAACGCTGGAAGCAATCATTAAGCAAAAATCTTTAACAGCAGAGGAGAAATACATACAGTAAGTTAGCTGTACGGTTTTTGTGTGGACAAGCATTAATATGGCTAAATTAGAAGACTTTTTACAGCACGATATTCACAAGATCAAAGAAAGTGATCTGGCTGTTAGAACTGTCGTAAATAATGACAGTAAAACCAAGCTAGCTGATCACTTAAAAAAGGCCTTACCGGACTATGAATCTTCTCCGGTTATCGTTGAAGTTGGCGAAGTGATATATATTGGGGATGGCGTTTGTAAAGTCGCCGGCTTGAATAATGCCAGAATTGATGATGTTTTGCGGGTTGAAACTGTAGCGGGCGATGTATTAGTGCTGGTATTAGGCATTTCCAGTGAATTGGTTGAGACAGTAGTACTGGGCGATTATTTCGCCGTAAAAAAAGGTAATTTGGTATACTCCACCCAGAATACTTTAAAAATCCCTTCAGGACCGAAAATTTTGGGCCGTGTTGTTACCCCTATCGGAAAACCTGCGGATGGTAAAGGCGAGATTGAGTCAGAGAAAATGATGAGTGTAGAGCGACCGGCTCCCCCCGTATATACCAGAACTCCGATTGTCAACCAGCTAAAAACAGGTTTTGTTGTAACCGATTCCATAATTCCTATTGGCAGAGGCCAGCGCGAGTTGGTAACAGGCGACCGCAAAACCGGCAAAACCAGGCTGATGATTGATATAATCTGTAACTTAAAAGAAGAAAACGTAATTTGCATTTACGTTGCTATCGGCGCGCAAAAAGCAAAAGTTAAGTCCATTTCTCAATATCTGGCTAAAAGAGGTGCCCTTCCTTACACCGCCATTGTTATGGGATCTAGCGACGACCCCCCTTCATTAAACTATCTGGCTCCTTATTCAGGATGTGCTATCGCCGAATTTTTTGCAGATTCCGGAAAAGAAGCTGTCGTTATTTATGACGACTTATCCAAACACG
>CAYNIX010000003.1:7987-22020 GCA_964397535.1 uncultured Candidatus Saccharibacteria bacterium
TATCGCCAGATGTCGCTGCTGCTCAAACGTTCACCGGGGCGAGATGCCTATCCCGGCGACATTTTCTACCTGCATTCACGCCTGCTTGAAAGAGCCGCCAAAGTAGCTCCGGAGTTTGGAGGCGGATCAATCACCGCCCTGCCGATATCAGAAACACAAAACGGTGATATTTCCGAATATATTACAACCAACCTGATGTCGATCACCGATGGACACATATATCTCGATGCTCAACTAATGCACGACGGTATCTTGCCGGCTGTTAATTCAGGTGCTTCGGTTTCACGTATCGGAGGAGGAATTCAGCCTAAAGTTTTGCGCCGCCTGGGAGCCATCGCCGGAAGCCAATTGGCCAGATATAATGAGGTAAAATCTTATGAAACCATGAATACCGAGCTGACCGAAGAGACGGAGAGAGAAATCAATCGCGGCAAGAGAATTTTGGAATTTTTTAACCAACCCTCACAATACAATTACACCGTACCGGAAGAATGCATATTGCTACATATTGTTACTACGGGATTAATAGATTATGTTGAAATGGAACTTGTGATGCAATTAAAAAAAGAGCTTATCGACTACAGCCGCAACACCCTAAATCGTTTTGCTCCAATGCATGAATTCTTGAGCTCAACCGGCAAAATTGATGATAAGGATACCTCTTTGCTCGACCAATTTATCGAAACCTTTGTCAATGAAAGCACGTCCAAAGCCGCCGCCGCCCTTAAGGAACCTTTTATTAATAATAAGATTAGTAACAGCAAAAAATCCGGGGAGAATAAACAACCCGCAACAGAAGATAAGAGCAAAAAAACATAAAATTAACGAAATAAGCTACCCAATCATTGAAAATTGGTCATTGGTCACTGGTTATTGATCATTGATCATTGAAAATTGAATATTGGCTATTGGTTATTGGTCATTGATTATTGATTATTGATTATTGGTTATTGATTATTGAATATTGGTCATTGGCAACTGGTTATTGATTATTGATTATTTTTTGATATTTTATATTTAATTTTTGATTTAATTTTATGCCTTCAGTCAACGAAATTAAGGAAAAAATCGGAGTCGTTAAATCTGTCGGCGGCTTCGCCAACGCCATGCAACAAATTGCCGCTATGCGCATGGTAGCTTTGCGTGACAAAGTGTTGGCTTCGAAAAAATTTGTCGACGAAGCAACCCAAATTTTAGCTGAACTAAACCTGTACAAAGAGCTTTTTTACCAGCAAGAGATCGAAAAAAACACTAAGAAAAAATCCACCGAAGACAAGAATCAGACTCAAGATCCCAAAAAGGCCATTATCGTGGTAACCTCAAATCAAGGTTTATGCGGAAAATTTAACGCGGAAATTTTTAAAAAAGTGGAAACGGAAATTTTAGCCAACAATCTGGATGCGGATTTTTACCTTGTTGGAAAAAAGGGTCAGGAACATTATTTAACCAGCAAAAAATTCAAGTTTAAATTTTATCCCTATACCCTGCCGGACAATTTCGATTCAAAAGATTTATTGCAACTTGTTGAAATGTTCCCCTATTATGATCGAATTATGCTTATCTATACACGTTATATTAATACTATTAATCGCGAGGTGGCCGAAACGCTACTGGTGGTGCCTCCGGCTCGCTTTAGCGAACCTCCCGATCCGAAGGAAAAAATCAAATTTATTTTTGAACCCTCGGTAGAAGAATTAATAAAAGATGTTTCTGCCAAACTTCGAGCTGCCGTTTTCCAGCAACAAATTTTAGATTCTCGCCTTGCTCAATTCTCGGCCCAAATGGTTGGCATGCAAGCCGCCACCGAAAATGCCAAGACTCTTCTTGAAGATTTAAATCACGAATATAATAAGCAAAGAAGAAAAATGATTGATAAAAAAATCTCCGAAGTTTTTGCGGGTAGTGCATTATGGTAGAGCAAGAAATTAACAATAAAATCGGAAAAATTGTCGGCATACACGGGGCCGTGGTTGACGTTAGATTTCCCAATGACTTGCCCCAACTTCACAACGCCATGGAGGTCAAAGACCATACCGAACGGCTTGTTCTGGAAGTTTTTGAACACTTGCCGAATCATACCGTCAGAGCTCTAGCTATGGGAAATTCCGCCGGGTTAAAAGTTGGTCTTGAAGTCGAAGATACCGGTGGCGTCCTAAAAGTACCGGTTGGGCCGGAACTTTTAGGCAGGATTGTAAATGTATTCGGCGACCCGGTGGATAACTGCGGTCCGGTAAAAACCACTGAACTGCACCCCGTCTATAAACCGAGCCCCAATTTTATCGAGGTTAATACTTCAGATACCATTATTGAAACCGGCATCAAGGCTCTTGATTTTTTAACCCCCTTTATAAAAGGCGGAAAAATAGGCTTTTTTGGTGGTGCCGGAGTGGGAAAAACACAGCTTGTTACTGAAATCATACACAACACTACCATGAAACACGGTAATAACAGCGTTTTTACCGGCGTCGGCGAACGCACCAGGGAGGGAAACGAGCTGTATTTATCACTTAAAGATACCGGGGTATTACCCAATGTAGCCATTGTGCTTGGCCAAATGAATGAATCTCCAGCTATGCGTTTTCGCACTCCCTTAACCGGTATTACTATCGCCGAATATCTGCGTGACTGGAAGAAAAACGATATTTTATTGTTTGTGGATAACATTTTTCGTTTTATACAAGCCGGTATGGAAGTGTCGATCGTGCTTGGCCGCATTCCCTCCGAGACCGGTTATCAATCTACGCTCGCTTCGGAGATCGGTGAGGTTCAGGAACGTATCGTTTCCACGCCTACCGGATCTATCACTTCGGTGCAGGCAATTTACGTCCCGGCTGATGACTTTTCCGACCCGGCAATTCAAGCCATTTTTTCACATCTGGATTCGGTGGTTGTGTTATCCCGTAAAATCGCCCAGCAAAAAATTTATCCGGCTATGGATCCCCTGGATTCATCATCAACCATTGACGCCGAAGTTTTGGGAGAAAAACACTACAATACTCGAAAAAGCGCTTTAAAATTGCTTGAAAGATACCGCTCGCTACAAAATATCATCGCTATTTTGGGTGAAGATGAGCTTTCCGAAGCGGAAAAAATTACCGTGCAGAGAGCCAAAAAACTCTTAAAATTTTTATCTCAACCCTTTTTTACGGCCGAAAAATTTACCAATGTTAAGGGAGAATATGTACCCGTATCGGAAACGGTTGACGGCGTTGACAGAATAATCAAAGGTGAATTTGACGACATGACTGATGAACCTTTTTATATGACCGGCAATATTGAGGCGGTAGAGAACAAATGGAAAGAAATCAGGGGTTAAACCGCTGTGGTACAATTTTAGCTCTTTTTTTATCATCCTGAATTTATTTTTAAGATCCAAAGGGGGGGATATTGGTAGCCTTTTGGCTTTGAGTGTTATGGGCAAGCCAATCATGGCAACTTGGCAAAAGCGATAAGATTATAGTGAGGTGAGATTCATATGGCCGAATCAGAAGAAAAAAATCAGCAAAGTAATACGCCCGAGTTGGCGCCGGAAAGCGATCCCAAAAAGCCATTGCCGACTGACTTTGAGGTTTTATTGGTAAACATCGACAAAGTCATGCTCGAAGGTAAGGCAAAATCCATGATGGTGCCGGTCCCTTACGGCAATTTAGCCGTACTACCGGGACACACGCCCCTTTTTACCAAGCTAGTTAAAGGCACTGTATCAATTAATTTAGTAAGTGGCGAATCAAAAAGCTTTGAAATTGAAAACGGTATTGCCAAAATGACCCAATTTAAAGTAACGGTGCTGGTCGGATTTTAAAATGACTTTTTAGCCTTTTATAATTTTAATTATTTTACTAGTTTAGCATTATAATTTTGAGATTATACTAATCCACAATATATTCTATTGACACGACATTCGAGGTAATTTATGATGTGTATAGATTGATAAGTTGATGTAAGAAAACTTAAGCTCTAAGAAACGGAGGTGGAAGAAAAGAGAGGGAGTTAGTTTTAAGATGTAGCCAGCATTATTCGGCTGCAGTTGTTAATTTAAAACAAAAATTTGTTATTTTTAGTAGTTCATAATTAGATTTAATAATTGGATAATAAAATTAAGTAAATTAATTAGAAGGAGGAGGTAGATGACAAACATCTCCAAAAAAATTCTCTCTGTGGCTGTGACGATCGTGATGGTTTTTCTTGCCTACACGCCAGCCAGCGCTGCCATGCTTTACCAAGCTAAAGTTACCTTAAGTAACCCTAAGGCTAGCACTTCATCAAACTATGCCTATAACATGAAGGTGAAAACCGCCGGTACGGTTAAAGGCATTAAGATGACTTATCTGAAGCAGCCTTCAGGCAGTTCACAAAATCCTACGTCTCTCGACATGTCCGGCTCGTCTCTTAACGCTTCCCTTACCGGTATCGACGGAGTCTGGACTTTGGATAAGACCACTGATGCCGGAACAGGCAGCATGTATCTGACCAAAGGTGCCGGTACGGCTTTATCTGCGGATACTACGGTCGGTTGGCAAATAGATGGTATTACCAACCCACCAATCGCCGCCGGTGCTACCGGTTGCTCGCCAAATCCAACCAATGCTTCGGCCGGTGCTTGTTTTATTAAAATTACCACCTTTAATACCGATACATTAGCTGATCTTCAAGCCGAAACTACTGCCAATATTATCGATCAAACAGTTATCGGTTTTGCCGTAGTTGCCGGTACCACCATGACGGCCACCGTTGACCCGACTCTAGCTTTTACCGTAGTCGGTGTCAACTCCGGTGTTGATGTCAACGATGCGGGTGCTACCACTACCGCTTCCATTACATCTACTTTTGATACCATGTATTTCGGTAACTTGACAGTAGGTACGCCAAAAACTGCCGGTCACAATCTTTATGTAAAGACCAATGCCAACAACGGCTACACGGTTACCGTTAAATCCACCACCGATACTGTAGATGCCAACGGTATCCTAAAAGGCCAATATGCCGGTAACAATATCGACGGATACGGTACCGATGCTGAATGGACTACACCTATTGCTTGGGCCTCGCCAGGCTCCACTTCCGCGAACGTTTCATCCGGTGTAGTCGGTGTTAACTCTCACGACACAGATACCGTCTTTACCGGTGGTAACGCCAATAACTGGGCACCTCTGCAAAACGCTAATGCTCGTACCATTATGAGCTCAAGCGGCCCGGATCTTGGTACCGCAGCTACTTTAATCACATTTGCTATCGAAGTAAATGTTTATCAGCCTGCTGATGTTTATACGGGAACGTTCCAATACAACTGCGTTCCAACCTACTAATCAAGAGTTTCTCTAGATACAAAAAACCCTCGAGTCTCGGGGGTTTTTTGATTTATGCAAACGATGAATTTGAATCAGTTCAAACATGCGCTTTTAACGATTGAAGTTGATATGGTCTTTAGTGTAAAATAATATCAGTATGAATATTTTCAAATGGTTTAAGATTGCCGTTATTTTTGGTGTTGTTTTAGCAACTCTTAATTTTGATGTAAAAAAGGATGATTTTTCGACTCTTAATAATCCGAGTCAAGCTCACGCCGCTTGGTATAACTCAAGCTGGAATTACCGCCAGAAATTTACTATATATAACCCGGGATCGCTTACCACCGATTACCAATTTTTATTTTCCGAAGGTTTAATCGGCCGTTGGAAAATGGATGAAAATACCGCAAGTACCGTCGGTGATTCATCAGGGTACGCTCATGATGGGACTATTACAATCCCGGCCGGTGGCATCAGCTGGACCACAAGCGGTAAATATTCAAACGCTTTAAGTTTTAGTGGAGTTAATACTTCATATGTCAATGTCGGGGACTATGATATTTATGACATTCCGGATAACAATATTACAATTTCGGCCTGGTTTAAAACCTCTTCCACCAATCAGATGAGAATATTAAGTAAAGGTTTCGACATCTTTACATGGAGTAAAGGTTATTTTTTGGAGATCAATAACGGCGATCTGCGCTTCGGTTCGGGCAGTGGAGCACAAAGCACAAGTCTATATTTCAACACTACGGGAACTTCATTTGCCGATGATGCATGGCACCATGTCGCCGCGGTTATCGATTCCAATTCCGATAAGGGCTACATTTATGTAGACGGGACTGCCCAAAGCCTAAGTGCGGTTTCGGGAAGCTGCGGATCGGTGAGTTCAACCGAGATTGACATTTCAGGTTGCACAGCTTTTTCTTTTGATAGTACCTATAATTTGCGCTTGGGGAGAAATGACAACGCCGCTTCGCAAGCTTGGAATGGCACCCTGGATGAAATCCGCCTTTTCAATCGTCCCATGCCCTCAAATGATGTCGAATATCTTTACAATAACAATGTTTCTCCACTGCTTAGAAACAGTATATATAGTATCTGCGAAGACAACGGAGATGATTTGCGTTTCACTACTTCGGATGGCTCAACAGTGATAAACTACTACCTTGAAAAATTTGATGCTTCAGACCAAAATGCCCGCATTTGGCTGAAAATTCCGTCATTGGCAGCAAGCGGCGACACCGAAATATACGTTTATTACGGAAACCCTTCGGCTTCATCCGTTTCCAGTTGGCAAAACACTTTTTCTTACACCGATGATTTTGCCGATGAAAGTATCGGCGCCAATTGGACGCTAACATCTGACAAAAACGGTACCATTTCCGAATCGGGAGGCAATTTGGACTTTAGCTATAGCGGCACATCAACCAACTGGTGGTCAGCTCCTACGGGGCGCGAAGTAAATATTATGAAATTCAATTCGGTTCCGACATATGATTTTTGGGCTCAAATTTATCTTGAAAATTATACTGTTAATGCCTATACTCACGCCGGTATGGCTGTTTATAATACCGACACCAGCGCTTATCTATGGGGAAGAATTTATAATATCTCCAATTACTATCGTTTGGCTCAAGTCGGGGGCTCTATCACCGTAGCATATTACAGCTCAACGGTGCTTCCTTCATATCTTGGTATTAAAAAAAATAGCTCCGGTTATTCATTTTGGTTGAGTTTTGACAATGTTTCCTGGCGTCAGGTGGGAAGTACCTATTCCGATATCACATTCAATAATATTGTCTTGTTTGGAAAATCTAGTAATGGCAACGCCCTGGATTTTTCTATGGATGATTTTTTAATTCGAAAAACTCTAGACAGCCAACCTACCGTAAGCATCACAAGTTATGAAGAAATCGAAACACCGAGTCTCGAATTTACCATAGAAGGTACAAGTGCCGACACCACTCATAACGGGGTTACTACCGATGTTGAGACTTTGTATAATTCCATTCCTTATGGCAAGCTGGAGCTGGCCGATCCAAAATTTGCCGCACATAAATTAACTGTTAAATGCACGGCAATTTACGGATATACAGTGACTGTAAAATTGGATGGATATATTCAGGGTATATATCCTGCGAACAAAATAGATCCCTTTGCCGCCACCGATGTTAGCTGGACCACTCCGCAAACCTGGTCTACACCCGATGGCACGGAATCGAATACTGATACGGGCTGGGTCGGAGCTAATACCTCCGATACCAGAGTCACCGGCTGGGGCAGTGGCACATCGGGAAAATTCGGCCCCTTGAGCAGTACCGCCCATGATGTTATGAAAGCAACATCCAAAGATTCGGATGGCACCACGGCTTATGTCTCTTACGCTATCGAGGTATCCGAAAAACAACCGCCGGACATTTACAGCGGAACTATAACATATGACATAGTTGCAACTTACTAGATCTTTAAAAATATCTTAATAAATGTACCTTTGGAATACCAAAATTACGGAATAACCAAGATACATTCACCCTCATTTGTACTCTTTATGATATTTGCAGAGTTTCCCTTAGACCCGGAGATTTTAGTATATGAGTCATCGAGATTTAGATATAAAAATCCCAATTTTTTCGGAATAATTTCAATTGTCAGCAAATCAAAAGAGGTTAATTCGCTTTGGTCAATATTTCTTGATATGCAACTAAAATTTATATAGCCGACTTTGTTATCTATTGTTTTATCATAGACACTATCACAAATAGAATTGTTAGCCTCAATACTGTTTATTGTCATTTCAAGCGGATTATAGGTAACCGTAGTGCTTATAGTACTGGTTCCGGGTGATAAATTATTGGTTTTGAGTTTGGCTAGCGCGGGGGTATTGAAGTTGACATAACTTGTAGTATCGAGCCATATCGATGGACGCGCATCTGGTAATTCTAAAGTCTTTAGTTGAAAATTATCCCCAATTACTTTAATTTGAAGCAAAGTAGAATAATATGACATAAGCCAAATAGAGAAAAGTAGAATCATGGCCTCCAAAATAATTTCCAACTGCAGTTGATATTTAATGGCAAAATTCCAAAATAAATATTTTTGATTAGCTTTTACGCTTGCGGCAAACAATCGATGAGGGTACCTGATCCTGAAAAAAATTATTCCAAGTAATGAAATTAGGAAAGTTATTAAGAAAACAATTCGTATAATATTTTGCCCATAATTAAATTTGTTAATTAAAATAAGGCTTGCTTCACTACTGCCTAAATTATTTTTAAAAACCAAATATTTTAAACCGCCTAAATCATAGATATCTTTTGTGGATGAAAGATCTGAGGTTGAAAATAAATTTGAGAAATCAACTTCCGAAAATTGGCTATTGCTAATATCTATGACCTTATTTTTATAAGCAAGAATTATAGCTTCCGTTTGTTTTGGCACATCAAACAGAGAGTTTTTTAATTTTTGACCGACTATAATTCCGGACAAATCTTCCGGATTCTGATTGTTTATAAAAGCGGCAGAAAGCAAGTAGCTTGAATCTTTTTCGTACACAATCCCCGGATTGATATTTTTATCCGGCCAGCCTAGAAAAATATTTTTACATTCATCACCGATAAATTTTGCATTGTGCGGCCGCGAAACCACATTGCCATTTTGGTCGCAATAGGCCATATAATCAAGATTTTTAATCAACATTAAATTCTGGCTATATTCAGATAGATCCGAATAGCTCCTGCTGGCTAAAAGTTGGTTGATAAAAATATCTTCCGAAAGTTCCACAGCGGTGCTCTGATCTTTTTTCAGTATTTGGTCAATTTGATCTTCAAAATTGGAATGTTCCGATTTGAGTCTTTCTTTCTCTTGTTGGATAAAATAATTGTTGAAAAAGGTTATTAAAAATGGGATTAAAAATATAATAATAAGCCCCAAAGTTAATATTTTTTTTATTATGGCTTTTTGCTCGTTTATACTGCCAAATTTTATGGAGCAATATGCAAAAATAATCACCGCGATAATGTTTAATACCGCAAAAATATATTCACCACCGGACCTGTGGATAAAATAATACGCGGTTACGGCTGATAACAATATTACAATCGAGAGCAAACGCAAAAATTTATTTTTGGTTATTAGCAGATACTGAGAAAAAAGCACGGCTATTAACAAAAAAAGGTTCCCTAAGGAGATAGCCGGATTTAGAAAAATCATCCATGAAATTAGCAGCACGGCAACAACTTCGAATGGATAGTTCTTTATAAATGTAATTAATAATTTCATTCTTCCGGACTAGTCAAAAAATCTAATGAATCAAGCATTTTTTGGACTCTTTTTTGATCATCGGGATCAGAATCGTCTTTATATGTTTTGTACCAAATTTTATAAATCCCTGTCTCATATTTGGAAAGATAAATATTTCCGGTAACCGGTAATTCTTCTGCCAATACCATATGCACTGCCGGGCGGCCACGGATTACCATGTTTTCCGATTCGTATTGAATATCTTTGGAGATTTCAGCAGCAAAGCCGTCCAGAGTCTTTTCGGTTTCAATTTTTTCAATCTTTAATAAGTAGCCGTCTTTCCTCAAAAACCATAGATTGCTGCTCCCGACAGGTTTTAATCTGTACGACGTGTTTTTGGGGTAATCTATAGAGATGCCTATTTCCGGATCTTTATAATTCACCCAAGCGGTATCCTCATAGGGCAAATCAACATAGGCTTCTTTGTATTTTACTTGCGGATCATGGTTTGAAAATTCGTCCGGAACACTGTCAGATATTACATTGGCATTACCGGCAATAATCGCTTCCTGTGCTTTTGAGGTATATAGTTCTCGGAGTGCTTGAGCATTTTTTATTTTGTATGCGAGCACTCCTCCACCCAATAATAATAAAAACACAGCAGCGCCGGCCGCAAGCCGCCCGGCGGCTCCAAAACCCGATGTACCGGGTTTGTCATCAACATGGCCTCTTACTTTAGGTTTTTTTCGTTTAAATATATTTTTAAGATTGGAAAAACCTTTTTTACCTTGCTCTTCATCCTTGCTTTGCTCTTTGATCTGCGGATTTGCTTCTTCGGTCGGTTGCGGTGCTTGTTGGTTTTGGGTTTGATTAATCGGCGGGGAACTGGCTTGTGCGGGGGGCGCAGCCGCAGCACTATCCTCACTGGCAGAGATGGGTTTGCTTGCTTCAGTTTGAGTTGCGGCAGTTTCAGCAGATGCCGGCTTCTGGTTTTCTTCGGTTATTTGAGCAAGATTCGTCTGGTTTTTTTCAACCGCGGATTCCGCTTGAATCGCATCTTGTTTAAGATCTTGAGTAGCTCCAGCGGGTAAATTTTCCGTTAGGCCCGATGGCTCCTTTTTTTTATTAAATTTCAGAAAATTGGCAAGCAGGTGTTTTTTATTTTCTTTCTGTTCCTGATTTGCTTTTTCATGATTTGATTGCTCTTTGCCCTCCGCCTTATTCCCCTCTTCTGACTTTTGCTGCTCTTGATGAGAAATTTGTTTAAATATACTTTCACCCTCCAGCGCTTCAAGTTCACGGCGAATCTCTTCATATTCGTCAAAATCTTCACTCAAAAGCTCTTCCGCCGTGGCCTCCGATTGTTCTTGGCCGGATTCTATCTTTGTAATAACCGCACCGACATTTCCTTCGGGATTACTTGCCGTATCACTCTTTAAAAAATTCTCAAGCAGATTGTTCTCTTGGTTTGATGCGTCCACCTCTTTTTTGGGCGCTTCATTTTCAGATGTCGTGGCCGATGCCTCTTGTCCTTGAACGGATTGACTTTGTGTTTGAGCCGGGGTGGCGGCCTCGGAAACCGGCGCTTCATCACTGTGTACTTGCGGCTGCTCTTTTGATATCTCTTCGGATGCTTGCGAAGTTTCCGGTTTTGCAGGTAAATCCGCACTACTTTTTGCATCGATTTTTTCAGTTTGGTTTTCAGCGGTTTTTTGCTGACTTTGGGTAATATCACTGTCTGGTACTTGTTTTTTAACTATATCTTTGTCCAGATGATCATTAAAAAAATTACGATGCTCGTTTTCGCGAGACGTGGCTTTTAGCTCATGTTTGTCATCCGATTTATGTTCAGCTTCTCGGTGAACACGATGAACAGTATGGCTGTGTTTATGGGCTTCGTATTTATCCAAATGAGAATCCGAATCATCAAGTGATTTAAGTGATTTATTGACCTTATGCTCGAGCTTTTCGGCGGTTTTCACCAAATCATCTTTCAAAGAGCCAATAATTTCCTTGAGTGAGCCGATTTCCGTATGATATTCCTTAAGTTCCTCTCTAAGTCGCTCGTTCTCTTTTTTTATTTTCTCGGCTTCGTAAACTTCTTTCTCGAGACGTTCCTTTTTATGATTTTCATGTCGTTCAACCTCAAGCTTGGCTTTAAGTTCTTGCAACTCAAAAAGAGTGGCCTGCGCCCTATGTAATTGATCTTCAATGGTAGAGATTTGAGAATCTAAACCACTAGAAAACTCGCCCTCCTCCACAGAAGAACTAAAGGAAGTTACGTGAACTTCTCCCTCTTCTTTATCTTCTGCCATATTATATATATTTTACCATCTACGGAGCTCAAATTGCAAAGAAAGTTTTGCTTTAAAAACTTTCAAAATTGCTCTATCAGACTAAAGAATGTATACTATTATTATCTGTTGATAAATAAACTCTTTAAATAAATATGAAAATACTCAAGCAACTGTTTTTTATCCTGTTTTTGTTTTGCCCGATTTTATTTTACGGCGCCCCGGTTTGGTCATCGGATAATCAAAGTTCAAGCCAGGGTGTAACCGTTTTACCTGCTAAGTTTGAGCTATATGCTACAAGAGGTGAAGCGCTTAACCAGTCATTAAAAATAGTCAACGACGACGATCATGATTATTTGTACGCCATTTCTCTAGATAACATCAGTATTACCGGAGAAAACGGCGAGGTCTTGATTGGAGGTGCCAGCCCCAATCTTTCAAACCTGCTTTCTTCATGGGTGGAGTTTGATCAGCCTAGCGGGGTATTGGAAGCTAAAAAGACAAAAATTATCAACTTTAGTATTGATATTCCCAAAGAGACTGAATTCGGAGGTAAATATGCTTCAATTGTAATCAGCATGGATAAGATAATCCGAGAAGCCGGTGAAAAAAGCGGGACGGCAAAAATCGTCAGTCTGATTTTGGTCTCAATCGCCGGAGGGTACGAGGATAATGCTAAAATTTTGAGCTTTGACCTTGAGCGCAACGGCAAAAACTATAATCTCCTCACACGAATCAGAAATCAAGGTATTAGCCATGTTAAGCCGTCGGGAAATATTATTATCAGCGACATTTTTGGTAGGACAGTCGCAAAAATACCGTTTTCTGGCGATAATGTTTTACCCGGTTCAACCCGCAAGACTACTACATCCTGGCAGCCGGAAACAAATTTGTTTGGTTACTATACCGCCACATTGACGGCAAAATACGGTCAAACCAATAACTCTGATTTATCCTCTTCATTTTCGTTTTATGATTTTTCCAACAAATCTTGGCTTTATTTTCTCTTAACACTTGCCTTAATGATTATTGGTTTTATAGTATATATCATAAATAGGAAATTTAGAAAACAACAAAATTAATAAAAAAATGAGATCGAATTTTTTATTATGGCAGGCTTATATCAAGAATTTATCAATCTAAGATCTATATAGATTTTAAACAGCCGATAATATCGACATTTATAAATTATTAGATTAATTATTCTGCTTTTCCAATAACTTTTTATAGACCATTTCGATATAGTCTTTAAGCATCCGGTCGGCACCAAATTTTTGCAGTATTATTTGCCTTGAGCTCAGCATTTTTTCGCCCCATATGGGGCTGACTTTTTTATTAGCTCTGTAGCCGTAATAAAGAGGAATGATACGATTTTCCAAAATATCAAGCAAGCTTAATGAGATATATTTATCATCCAAAATAAAGCCTATTTTATCCAAATCAACCTCGGGCAGCCAACCATCATTGGTTGAGCAATTTAATACTCCATTTAGGGCAGCCTTCATGCCACTTGTGCCGCATGCTTCCAAACCGACTATCGGAGTATTCAACCAAACGTCACAGCCGGAAGTAAGAAGATTTGAGAGGCCTGTCGAATAATTTTCCAGAAATACCATATGGCGCCTTAAATCACCCTTGGCAACTTGCCTAAGGTGATTTAAAAGCATTTTGCCTTGGGTGTCATGATAGTGCGGCTGTCCGGAAAAAACGATATGAAGAGGCTCCTTCCTTTTTAGGCAGATTTTTTTTAAGTGATCGATATCTTCAAATAAAGCCGTCGGTCTTTTATAGCTGACAATTCTTCGCGCCCATCCTATTAACAATTCACTCTCCCGCCACTTTACTCCCGTTTCATTTTTGATATAACGTAATAATTTTTTCTTATTTTGGGCATGCTCTGCCTGTAAATCACTGTCATCTTTGATTTTATCCCATCTTCTTAAATTAATCCCGTTGGTTACTGCAAGCGTCTGATATTCGGGCCATAATTTAGCAGCTTCCTTGGCATGAAGCACACTGACTCCGTTGATAACTCCGGCAGAGTTTAGAGCTAAAAATGTCGCCGAAAAAACCTTGGGATTACTTTTATCCCTACCCTTTTCTATAATATTTTTCATCTCAAAACCGGTTTCTGCCACATATCCCGATAGATTCTCACTTACCATCTCATTATCAAATACATCATGGCCGCCCACAACCAGTGTAT
>CAYNIX010000003.1:22030-22965 GCA_964397535.1 uncultured Candidatus Saccharibacteria bacterium
TTGGTAAACGCTATTTTCTTTTTTACTGAATCAAAAAGGGCCTCAAAATTTTCATTCCCCCGGCCCTGCTGATTCATCAGTTCAAATACCAAAAAAGCCGAGTGGCCTTCGTTCATATGATAGATTGATGGGTTAATACCAAGTTTTGGCAGGAGCCTGGCTCCCCCGATTCCAAGAATTAATTCCTGTTTTAGTCTTAATTCGGGGCTTGCTGAATATAAAGTCTTGGTAATTTCCCTCTCTAAGGTCTCATTTTCTTTCAAGTTGGTATCAAGCAAATACAGCGGGACAGTACCTCTGTCATACCTCCAGGCTTGAATAATTACGTTTTTTTGCCCAACCGGAACATTAACCTTTATTCGCTGTCCCAGCACGTCATTGACAGGAGTTAGGCCAAGTTTATGCGCGTCGAGGAGCGAGCAAAATCCCTCGTTATCTCCGGGATAGCATTTCTCCGAGTAAAACAAACCGATCGCCACCATGGGAAAATTCTGCTCATGTGCCTCCATGATATAGTCTCCGGCTAAGACCCCTAGGCCTCCGGCATAAATAGGCAAGTTATCGGGTAAGGCAAATTCCATACAAAAATAAGCTACCGGAGTGGTAGTAATAGTCGATAGCAGGCTTGAAGTGTTGCGCTGCTCCCTCCATTGATAAAAATCAACCATACAAACCTATTCTATCAAAACGATTTGTTATTTGGTATAGGTCTTGCATTTTTAAAAACAATTTGATTCGAAATAATTTGATTTTATATAAACTATATTTTTTATAATAATTTTATAAAAATTGTAATTGTGCGGGTAATAATGATTATTAATTATGCCTGGTATCGTAGTTAAATATTATCTACCAATGTCTATTATTTAGACTTTTAATAAATTTCTTGCATCAAGCAAATATTTTTGAGAAAATATATTTAGGAGGGGTTTTTT
>CAYNIX010000004.1:0-14591 GCA_964397535.1 uncultured Candidatus Saccharibacteria bacterium
TATGGCTTAATTGGAAATGTGACAGCTTTTCGTTTTTAAGCTGATCTAATTCTGCATGATCCAAACTGATTTCCGGCAAATAATTTTCACTGATAAGTTTAAATATTTCCTCTTCAAAAATCGGGTTTTTGGCAAATGCGCAAGGAACAAAAATATCTTTCGATTTCTTTTTTACCACCGCCGCAATACACTCACCCATTAAATTTTCCAGATTTTGCGCAATGAGTTCATATATATTATCTTTTGGCCCGACGACAGAGAGCGACTGTGCTATATCGGTTAATTTTACCAGGTCCAAATTCGCCTGCTTCTCTTCCATAAGACTTTTATGAGCTTCATTTGAATCCGTAATCATTATCACTTCACCGGCAATTTCCCCAAAACTATCCCGGATCAAAGCGCCATTAATCGTCACATAAAATGGTTTCCTATCCTTACGATATATAACCAAATCATACGGTTTAATTTTGTTACCTCCGGCCCTGGAAACGAATTTGTCTCTAATGATGTTTTTACCGTTTTCATCAAGCATCGGTAAATCAAAAATGCTCATACCGATTATTTCATCGCTTGAATAATTGAGCCACTCTTCTAGCCGTCCATTAACAGAGATTATTTTTGAATCTTTATTTACTATCAAAATACCTTCGGGTGAATCCTCGAAGATCTCTTTTGAAATCTGCTCTTCTTCCGGCAAATCACGATCGGTTTTGTTTAGAAAACCCAAACCAGAAAAGAAGCTCACTGCCCCTCCATGGCTGTTTTAACTATTTAGTTCAATTATACTCTCTTTATGTATCTTTTGACAAAAATTATATCTTCCACTTCCCATTTTCTTGAATTACTACGCCATCTAGCATAATTTTGGCCTTGCGCATGTCTTTAACAATATCCCAATGGATAGCTGAATCATTTCCACCGCCGTTTTCTTTGTAGGCCATACCAAGCGCTAAATGAATTGTACCGCCAATTTTTTCATCAAAAAGAAGATTTTTAGTAAATTTTTTGATTTTTGGATTGCAACCGATGCCAAATTCACCGAGATATTTGGCATTCTCATCAATATTGAGCATGGCATTCAGCACTTTTTGATTTTTGGAAGCGCGGCTTTTTACAACCTTGCCTTTTCTAAATTCAAGATAGATATCACTGACTTCATTACCCTGTTCAATAGCCGGATAATCGAATTTAATATAACCTTCGACGCTTTCCCGAAAAGGCGCCATAAATACTTCTCCTCCCGGCATGTTTTCTTCGCCCTTATCGGCTTCGGCCTTATTGCCATGAACCAAAAATTTCAGATCAACATTTTTACCAACCAAGTGTACTTGGTTGCCTTTTTTAAAGATATTTAAAATTTTATCAATATCTTTACTTAATTTGGGCCAGTCTTGCAGCATCGCCCCAAACATAAAATCTTCAAACTCCCCTAAAGACATTTCGGCTTCTTGGGCCAAGGCCAGGCAGGGGTAGCCCACGGTAACACGTCTGATTTTATCTTTGGCATTGACTATATAGTCGCTAATCGGCCGCACAATTTGACCTCTTTTTGCCATTTTACGCGGGTCAACGCTCGACATCTCGCGAGTGTTACTTTCGGTATCAATACCTATATATTTTTGCGCATGTTTGACAGTGTAGTCAAAAATATCCGGAAATTGTTTAATATGATGTTCCCTGGCATATTTATAAAAAATCGGACCCAGATTTGGAAGCGTCAAACGCAGTACCGGGTGTGCTCCGGCTTTTAAAATCTCGGCATATAACGCGGTAATAAAATTAGATGCCTCGGTAGAGCCAGAAATTATAACGTTTTCGTCATGTTTAACCTGAAGCGAATAATTCACAACTAGCTTTGCCAGTTTTTTTGTTCTTGCATCAATAGCCATCTTTAGTAATTAGGAATTAGCTTTTTAGCTTATTAGAAATAATCTATTAACCTATTGTAAAAAGTACTTACTATAGCCTAATAAGCTAACGCCTAAAGCCTATTTAATTATCTTATCAATCAACCCGTATTTTTTAGCTTCATCTGCTCTCATATAAAAATCTCTATCGGAATCGCGCTCGATAGTTTTAATATCTTGGCCGGTATTTTTTGCCATAATTTTATTCATCTCTTCCCGTATTTTTAGTATCTCTTCGGCTTGAATCTTTATATCGCTTGCTTGGCCTTGTGTCCCACCCATCGGTTGGTGAATTAAAATTCTGGAATTTGGCAAAGCCATCCTCTTGCCGCGTGCGCCTCCCGCTAGTAAAAATGAAGCCATGGAGGCGGCTAAGCCGGTACAGATGGTAGCCACTTCCGGTTTGACATACTGCATGGTGTCATAAATCGCCATGCCCGAATAGACTTGGCCACCTGGCGAATTAATATACATTTTTATCTCTTTTTTTGAATCTTCCGCCTCCAAAAAAAGCATTTGGGCAATAATTAAATTGGCGACATCATCATCAATTGGCCCGCCTAAAAAAATTATGCGGTCGCGAAGGAGCCTTGAATAAATATCGTAAGCTCGCTCACCCTGATAAGTTTTTTCAATAACGGTCGGTATTAAATATGACATATATTTCCTTTCTGTGTCTTATGTACATTTTTTGGTCTAGATTTAAATCTAACATAAATCATAAAGATAATAAAGATAAAAGAAACAAACACAAATATCAGGCCAAGATAATTAGTCCCGAATGCTTGTGAGTCGTAAACTCCCAGAACCTCGCCTCCATCGTTAACAAAACCGGGCGCTATCAAGTCGGCCCGGTTTGTTTTAATAATATTTATATCTATGTTTACATGGTTATTCATTTACTTTTCTTGTTGTTGTTTCTCCCCCTCATTTTGCTTTATTAAAGAATAATGCGATTTGAAGTAATTCGTCAAGAGCCAGAGCAATAAGATTAATATCAGAAGCGGTACAATAATATTAATGGGTAATGCCCACAATGTTCCGGTGACCGTGACCGGGTTGCCGTCTCCGTCCATAGCCTTGGCAGTCAATTTGTAATAGCCAAAAGGATATTTGTTACCCCACTGCGCCTCAAATAGACGAGTATTCTTGGGAATTATGATATGGTTGCCTAAATCAAGAATTTGAGTTTTGCCAAGAATCGGTTTAATTTCTACCATGGCGCTTGAATCGAAATGAACCGAACCGGTATTTTCGACTCTCAAATTAAAATTGCTCGGGCCTTTTGTAATAAAAGAGGGGTATTCAAAAGATTTAATTTTAGCCGTTTTACTCACGTCACCGGGAACCGAGACTAAAATCAGTAAACCGACTCTGCTTTGAACACCGATTTGAGTTCTGCCATCAGCATCTTTTAACACTTGCTTGGCAAATATGGCCGCATAGTGCCCGCCGGGTTCAGCGCCCTCCGGAACAGTAATTGTAAAATTTATGTCTGTCTGACCGTTGGCTTGTAGTACCCCCTCCTTGGCTGACTCATAAGCTATCCAATCTATCAAAGTCGTAACGCCCTCGGGCTTAGTTGTGCCCTGAAAACTTGGGGCGCCTTCCTCCGAAACCTGGCTAAAGAGCTCCGCTTCAATAATATAATTTACAGGAGTCGAGTCCAAGTTTCTTAAATTCAGCCTGCCCGTTTGGCTCTCTCCGGGAGATATCTCAAATTCGTAAGTGACCGGAGAAATCTCAATGCCTGTTTTGGCCGCATTCAAACCGGATGGTATGGCCAGGATAGCTGCAGACGCAAACAAAACCAAAGCCAAGCGGCTGATTTTTCTTCGCAAAATTTTCAACATTGCCCCTCCTCCTTATGATGTAACCGCCGTAGCGGTAAATGTTACGTTACCTGAATAATAACCGGTTTCCTGATCATTCGGCGTATCAATTTTCCAGCTCCAGCTTGATGTATCAGCGGTATCCCGATAACCTGTTACGGTATGAGCCGTAGTGGCAGAAGCGGGAACCCCGGCATATTTGTTATTGGCATCACAAACCGTGGTACCGGTTCCCCATTTTGCTTCCTTATTAGTGTCGGCAGCATATAATCCAACCCCAAGTCCAGTCCCTGTCCAACTCGTGGGTGTAGTTATGGTGCCTGCATAATCCGGAATATAAACGCTCCCGCCCTTTACCAGCGCCGAGTCGGTATCGCTGCCATCATGAACTCCCAAAGTATAGCCGTTGGCGGCATTGGTGGTAACACTTGCCACACTACCGGTATTTGAACAAGTCGGCGTGCCCGGATTAAAATTACCGATATTAATAGTATCGCCGGCTGTGATATCGAAAGCCATATATTCCTGAACAGTAATATCGAGCGAAACATCATGAGTCGCAGCTTCTGACTGGATTGATACATAATTCAAAACTAAATAAGCCGAAAACATCACGGCAAAAAATACGCTCAAAAAACTGACTAATTTAGCCATAACTCCTCCAAAATTTCAGTTCGTTTTACTAACATAAATTATATCACAATCGGAGCGCTCTATCACTAAATTATTCAAGCATACCGGTAGCCGTATAGGTTATATTTCCGCTATAAGAGCCTGTTTTTTGCGTATTTGGTACTACAATTTTATACCCGACATAAGTCTCGTCGGCACTTGTGGGAGAGCCGGTTTTGGTATGTATGATTTCGGCTGTTTCGGGGATGCCGGCATATTTATTATTAACATCATTTTCCGTTGTACCGGTGCCCCATTTCGCTTCCTTATCTGTTGCCTGGTAAACAGTGATACCGACACCGGTTCCGCTCCACAAGGTGGGAGTTAAAATTGACCCCACATAGTCGGCAATTCTGGTCAAGGTATCGGTGTGCAACAAGGCCGAATCACTTCCGCTAACGTTATCAGCCACACTCAAAGAATAACCGTTAGGATGATTTGAGGTAACAGTGGCAACGGTTGTATCGGTAACCACACTGCCGGGTAATAAATTTGAAAAATCTAGAATGTCATTATCCACTTCCAGAGTAATTGAAAGCGCGGTTACTTGATACATATCCGCATAATTATCATTGTCACTTGCGCTACTGTCATCAATAATATATAGCTCAGCCGCATAATTAGTATCTTTAGCTAAAAAACTATCATTGAATTTAATTTTAAAATTTATTGTCCATTGATTTCCACTACCGTTGCTGTCGGAGGAGCCTGAAGTAATGGAAGCCGCGCTTTGTGTATCGGCCTCTTCCGAAAAAGAATCAGTAGTTTCCGTCCAACGATATTTTAGGGAATCATAGGGTTGGGAATTGTCAGTATTATTTGCCAATCTAAGCTCAACATAATTGACATCCGTAAGTCCGTCTTGGTCGCTAACTTTAACCTCAAAGTTCCATTCAGTGGTATCATCAGAAACCGCTATATTGGACGAATAAGGATTGGTAAAAGTCAAAGAATCATTAGTGGGAGTGGTATTACTACTACCAAAATTCCAGTTAACAGTAGAGCTCGGTACTGATTCTTCATTAGTTCCATCTGAAGCATCAATCTCCGAACCGCTTGAGGCATCATTATATGAAACTGACACATAGGAAACACCTGTTTGCGAAGCGGCCGCTACATTCCAATTGGCAGCAGTTGTGGTGGTTGAGGTGATGCTAATCTTTGTGCCGCTGGCTTGACCATTAAGATTAATATCGGCGATAGTTGATGTGGTCGAAGCCGTAAAAGTTAACTTGGCTGAAGCGGTAACGCAGGTAAATAAATTATCGACATCAAGTGCATCGGTAAATGTTACGCCGCTAACCGATGAGTTAGTACTTGTCAAATTATAAAAAGCCTGCGAAGCGCTGGTAATCGACTGAGACCCGGAGCCATTTAATATCACTCCTCCATTATTGTGGGTAAAAGTGCCAGCGGTAAAATCGATATTTCCGGAGATACTCCAGTTTCCCGTTCCGGCAGTTATGATCTCTCCACCGCCACCCGATCCTGTAAAATCAATACTGCCGGCATTGGTAAGAGTCGGATTATTGGCACCGCTAAGGGTAATGTTTCCCGTTCCATTCGCCGCCAAACTAAGCCCCGAAGTAGAGTGGCTACCGCTCGATAAGTTAAGTGATCTAGATGTAGAGGAGGTATTTTCCAGGATAGTTGAGCCAGATGATTTGTTAAATGTAACGTCGCCGCTAAGTGGCGCACTGGCGAAGGAATATGTCTGATCGGAATCTCCCGAAAGTGTGATCGCCACATTGCCTCCGTCGTTGGTTGATTGCACAGTTACCGCACCATTGGCGTCGATAATACCCGGCCCGTTTACATATCCATTTGTAAAGGTGAGCGATCCATCAACTACCATAGTATCACCCGAAGCAATAACATAACCGTAGCTGGTAAAACCTGAATTAAAAATCACAGTATAAAAAGTTTCTGTGCTTAATACGTTATAATTACTGGTGATATTGTTAGAATTAAAACTTACCGTTCCCGTACCCTCCTCAAAAGCGCCGCCACTTTTAGTAAAATCGCCTTTAATTGTAAGTGTTCCAGAAATGGCGGTAAAAGTGCCCGTGGATTGGCTAAAAGCTGTAGTTGAGGCTAGTTTTTTGTTGAAAGAAACGTTAGCATCCAAGGTAAATCCTCCACTTGAACCATTTAAGGTAATATCATAATTATTATCAGTAATCGGTACCGTGCCCGAAAAACCGCTAGTGATATTTAAGCCGTAGAGTGAAGCTGCCGCATTAAATACCACCGAATCGGAGGCATCGGAGACGGAATCAAGATAGAGGTAGGGGCCGCTGCCGCCGGCAATGGTAAAAGTTTGGTTTTCGGAATCATCGGCGAAATTTACCCTGGCGCTTCCCCCATCCATACCGGATCCTTGAGAAATACTGCCCATAGCATTAATGATACCGGGACCGTTTATTATGCCATTGGTAAAGGTAAGAGCGTTGTTGACTATCAAGGTGTCTCCGCTTGAAATGGTATAACTGTAAGTATTAAAAGTAGCGTTGATGGTTAAGTCATGAAAAGTTTCCGTAGAATTTACATCGATCGTATATGATGTATTGGTGGTAGTAAGAGAGACGGAACTTGTACCCTCGGTAAATGTTCCGTCCACCGAATCCCAATCGCGCCTGACATTTACGGAATTTGATTCCGGACTGAATGTACCGTTAATGTCGATAGCCCCGCATTCCACACTTCCGCCCGGAGTATAGGTTTTACCGGAATCTACCCAGAGCTCAAAAGCATCTTCAAAATCTGCCGCACCGCCAGAAACCGTATATTTAATATCGTTATCGCCGCAATTATTAGCTGTATCAAGCAAAGTATTGTTAATCGGGCCAGCTGATTCATGCCGTAGGACCACTTTATTTGAATACATCTCAAGGCTAGATATGTTAGAAACCGGAAAAGGCACATCTGTGATTAAATTACCCTCTTCCGTTTCGTCATCGATAAATATCGCGATTACGCTGCTCATAGAAATGGTAACGGAGCTAAATGAAAATACACCACCAGACGTAGTCTCGACAGTTGAGGCAGCCACACCATCAATCGAGATCGCAATTGTCTTATTAGCTCCAATGTTGGTGGCTTTGCTTTCTGCAGTATATACAGTTCCAGATATACTTATAGCCGGATCACTAAAAATCCAGCCTGAGTTTCCGGATACATTTGAGGAATGAGATCCGGCATAAAAAGTGGCCCCGCCAGTAGCTGTTGAATCTTGCAGTGAAAGATAATCGCAAGCCACAATTCCACTTGATTTTGAAAGTGTAAAGGCCGTACCGGAAGTATCGGTAACGATAGTGACCACATTGGCGCCGTTGCCATAGAAAAATTTATTGCCGGTCATTGTGTAAGTCGTATTTTTGGTAAATCTTACACTTTTTGTCCCAGCAGAAGACATTGTGATGTTACTGAAAGTAAATGCCCCGCTAAACTGTACTTGGCCGGTTCCACCGGGAGTAATTCTAATTTCATCATAAGTTAACGTACCCATACTCATGGTAGTATTAATCGAACTCGCATTTGTTTGCAATATTACCGCCGGCGCCGTCCAAGTAAAATTGGTGCTTGAAGCAATAGCAAAAGCGTTCGTAGTTGAAAATACCGTTAATGTTTCTGTGCCTCCCTGGAATTCTCTTGTTAAAGTACCATTTGTCGAAAAACCTGCAACTGTAATATTGTAATTATTTGGGTTAAAAGTACCGCTCAATATGTAAAGGGATGAGTAGGATCCGGTTGATTGCAGTGTATCCTGCAAGGTGTAAGTTCCACCGGCTGAATTAATACTCACCCGTCCCCAATATTTTCCGGCTGAAGTGATAGTTTCGCTGCCCCGACCATCTAACGATGTGTATAATGTCGAGCTGTTTGTTACCCCAAGCGTCACATTTGCCGAAAGCGTTACCGACCCATATATTGAATAAACGTTGTTATCGATATCAAGCCGAATAGTAGCTACGCCGGTCATATCCAAATCCGCACAAGTCCTACTCATATTAATATCAACCGTTGTCGTCCCGCTGACAGAGTTAGAATCAAAGTAACAGTTATCCTGCGGCAAGGGAACCCTGGTTGATCCCATTTGGCTTCCGCCACCATTTGTCGCGGTATACCAATGTGAGTAATCAGAAAAATTATATGTCCCCCCGGAAGAATTTTTCCAATACCAATCATCGGCTGTAGTAAAAGTGATATTAGAATTGCCCAGAGCATTTCCACTGCCTCCAGTGATTGCTGATAAATCAATGCTTGAAGAAGCGGCAATATCCTGAAAATCAGCATTACTTACATTCCAATTGGTTACTACCAAATTGGATTGGGTGCCAATAATTGAAGTAGCCAATAAAGTTCTATTGACACTTGAATTACCGGTAGCATATAGATTAGTAATTGTATAGGTTTTTCCTGCATAAAAAGACACATAGTGGCCTAAAGAAGCCGGTGCGGTGGCTTTAAGTGTGCCAATGGTGTAATCATAGTTATCGGCGAAACTTCCACGTTGCTTAAAATCGATAGTGCCGAATGTTTTACCCGCCCCATAGACGGTAATGCCGCTTATACCGTTTAGATTGATAGTCGAAGAGGCACCGGAAAAGGTAAAGTTGGAGGCTCCAAAATATACTGGCCGCACCGAACCGGAACCGTAAGTTTCAATGGTAGAAGAACCTAGAGTCAGGCTGCGGGTCTGACCGCTGTTTGAGGAAAGGCTGCCGCAGTGAACAGTTTGTCCATTGGTATCTAAACTGCCTCTATCCAGTCTAAGGTAGTGAATTGTCGGTTGGCTGGAGGAACCAAATTGTCCTGTAAATCTCCAGCTTCCACCAACCCCGTCGAAGGTAACGCTTCCAACGGTTTTACCTGCAAAATCCACATCTTGTTGAGTGGCAGAGGTTGATATAAAATTTATTGCCGAAGTATTGCCGTCTCCCAAAGTGTAAGTCATACCGGAAGAAAATTTTAATGCGATACTGCCAGCTCCGGCAGTGGCGTCGCCAATAGACAGAGTAGTTGCGGCAATGTGAGTTAGGGTAGCGGTGTAAAGAGAGAGATCAAAGGATCGGCAAGCGGCGGCGGTGTTAATAGTTAAATTTCCGCTTGTGGCGGTAGCTACCACGTCATCGGCAGAAGTTGGCACCACTCCCCCGACCCAAGCGGCCGAACTATCCCAGTTGCCTCCGGCGTCAGAGATGGCAATAACAGCATCATTCGCAAGTTGCCATTGCCTAATTTCGCGAAAAATGTGGTCTGATTGTGCAATTTCGCCTCCCGCCTCAACCCTTGGTCCAATTTCCATTGGGCCCAATTTGTAAAATTGAGGAGAAATTGGCGGAGATTTGAAGCTATATTTTACTTCAACAACTTCATTTTTTGAAAAATCTTTCTGCCAAATCAAATATTGATAATTATCATCACTTTCAATCACCATACCTTCTTGGGCTAAGATCTCAAAATCCTTCGGTACCTTTTCCAATATCGGGCCGGTATGGTTAATGTTAGCAGTTATGCTAAATTTCATCTCATAAAATACTTTAGGAAATAACCTTGTCGGGCCATCTCTTTTTAGATTAAATTCCGGTTTTTCTTGAACTAAAAACTTATCCGTCAAATATCTTGGCCCATTAGAGGTAACCGCTACCAAATTTATGAGGTATTCGCCGGATACGGAAGTATTATACGAGGTATAATAATCTGGCAATGACGTTACTCCGTAGACAAGACATTCGTCTGAAATATTGATTGTATTTTCAGCGATCGATAATTTTGACGTTACGCCGTTTGGGCTAGTAATTGAAAGGCTTACGTCGGCATCGCAAACCATCTTTCCCCTATCATCAAGTACCGACATAGATAAAAATGCCTTTTGCCCCGGAGAATAGATCGACTGGTCGGCGTTAAACGCTAAAACGCCCCACAAAAAATCTTGTTCTATATATTGATCATTCTTTGCGTCAAGATAAATTTTTAATATATATTTTCCCGGCTTGTATTCATTATTTTTTAGTATTTTGATTCGGTATTTCCCGGGCTCGTCCTTATTGCTGGTAATTTCTGTCTCTATTTCGCCCTCGCCTTGTTTTTTTGATACTCTTTCAATTTTTGAGCTAATCCTTGCCCCACCTATTTCAAGCTGGTTTTTTGCCTTTTTATTATCTTTAGCAATGATGGCTTCCCCCGTATCGAGAATAAAAGTCGGCTCATCGGTCCAGCTAAAACCGTTATTGCTCAAATTTTCGGCAACTATTTGGGCGGATACGTAACTGGATCTCTCTGTTAAAACAAAATACGATCCGAAAATAACTCCGGACATGAAAATCGACAAAATAATAATGTGAAATATACCAGATCCCTGAAATGCATGCCAGTTATAATACCAAGGAACATGCATGCGCAGATAATTATGAAAACCTGATAATTGGGGAATTGTAACGGCGGTAGAGCGCTGGATTTTTGCAATCTTCTCGTCAAGTTTTTGGGCCTCGTTAAGGTGGGCGACTCTGTGCTGATTTTCGGTATCTAAAAATTCCGCCTCTTGACGATTGAAATTTTCCAGCTCTTTATTTTGATTATCTTGATTTTTTATCCCGCCCCAAAAAGCCATATTATTTTGCACTCAATATTAAAAAAGTGACGAATAGCATGCAAATAACCAGTATCAAATAGTGAATAATATCGGCTTGCCAATACCGGTGCCAATTATAATACCAGCCGAATTTCATTCTTAAATAATCGTGAAATCTGGAAAATATTGAAAATTCTACCCTGGATGATCTTTGAATTTCCGTCATATTTTTTTCCAATAAAAAAGCGGTTTCAAGGTGATGCTTTTTCTCGTTTAGTAATTCTAAAACCTCTTTTTCACCTTCCAGGGATTGGTTTTCATGACTATCCATAAACATGCCCCAAGTGGTTATTGTACTTTTTTGATTCGCGAATATTTGAAACCGTGCCGTAGATTATTGTGATAAGCGACAACATCACTAATACTGTAAATGGCGAAGATAAATCGGATATGCCTCCGGCTAAGATTGCAGGGATAGACATTGCCAAATTAGTCAACATGGAGGAGATTCCAAAAATCCTGCCTCGCATTTCTTTATCGGTATTTAGTTGAAGCATTGTTTGGGATGAAATGTAAACTATAGAGCAAAAAGTTCCCATTAAAATCATTAACAATATTGAAAGCGGCAGAGCAAAAAGCCAATTTTGATAAAGGCTATAAAAAGAAAATATTAGCAAGCTGATGCCGGCAAAAATAAAACCGCCATTAGCTGTTTTGCTAAAACCAAAACTGTTTTTTTTATCTAAATAATATGCACCGAGCAGCATTCCGAGCCCCGCAGGGGCTATAAGCGCCGGGCCCACCAATGAGGCCGAGAGATCCATATTTTTTTCAGCAAACCCCGGCAGCAGTACCACAAAAGAGCCCAATATTATCCAGCCGATCGATAATTTAATAAGCGATGCATATATCTTTTTAGATTCTTTAATATGATATATTCCGCATTTTGTTTGGTTCCAAATATTTTCTATTACCTGGGCCGCGTTGGTCAAAGAGATTCTTTTAATAATTTTAAAATCATACCTCTCCATATTATTAATAGACAGGGTTGCAATAAGATATAGGGCCGCCGCAAAAAGCAGGGCTCCTTGAGAGGTTAATAGTGCCATCAAAGGACCGGCAATACTATATCCGATGAGTAAAGTGATATAGACTGTGCTGATAACAACGGAATTTGCCGCAACTAATTTCTCTTTTTTGATAATCAGCGGCAGAGAGGATGCTTCCGCGGGTTGAAAAAACTGTGAAATCATGGAAATAAGAAAAACTATTTCGAGTAGACCCAAAACATTATTCTTAGAAAATAACAGTAGTAGCACTGCAAAAAAGCGCAAAAATGAAGTGTAAACCAATATTTTTTTATAATCCAACCTGTCGGCCACAACCCCGGAAAATGATCCGAATATCACGCTGGGAAGTGCGGAAGCTATGAGAACTAAAGATATTGACGTACTGGATTTGGTAATTTCGTAAATGTGCAGCACTATCAAAAAATTTACCATATTGAAAGCCAATTGCGATGCAACCTGGCCAATCCACAATTTCAGAAAATTTCGATTCCGAAGCACCCCGACAAAGGTATTTGCCATTCAACCCTCCAAATCAAAAAACTTCAAGGCGTAATTAAATCAATTATTTTGTTAATTTTTTAGTGAGATAGTCGAGCGCTTTGCCCGCAGCTTCGCTATCATGGTGGTCAATTTTTTGCTCTTCGATTATTTTCCCTAAAAGCAGACCGATTTTAATATTCTTTTCGGCTTGCGGTTGTACTTCTTTTCGCAATTGCGCCAGATCCTTTTTGCTATTTTCCAAATATTTTTCAAACTTTAAGCCGTAACCTTCAATTTGTTTTTTGTATCCCTCTACTATTCGATCAATTTCTTGTTCGACCAGACTTCCGGGAATTTCAGTTTCTATATAATTGATCATTTTATCAAGCACCAGTGTTTCTATTTTATTTTTGTGATCTTTATTAATTTCAACTTCCAAACTTTTTTTAATTTCCGAATTAAGCTTTTTCATGGTTTTATGGCCAAAATTTTCGGCAAATTTATCATCAAGCTTGGGAAGTAAAACCTCTTTGGCATCATTTAGAACAACTTTAAATTTTGCTTCTTTTCCTGTATATTCTTTTTCGTGGTAATCTTTGGGAAATTTTATTTTAAATTCTTTTTCTTCACCTTTCTTCATACCCACAATTTCATCCTCAAAACCGGGAATCATATTTCCTTCACCCAATACCAGAGGATGATTTTTTGAGCACATTTTATCTATTTTAACCCCTTTCAAAAATCCTTCAAAGTTGATTTCTACACGATCGCCTTTCTTGACTTTGTCGGTCCGATCCGAAAAGGTGGCTTTTTGTTTACGCAATTGACTCAAAATTTTTTCAACTTCCTTTTCACTTGCTTCTTGTTTTTTGGGAGTGGTAATTTTTGCTTTGGTATAATCTTTTAGCTTAACTTCCGGCATAATATCTACGGTAATTTCATAAACCAAATTGTCTAAAATCTCCGTTTCATCCAATGCGAATTGAGGAGATTTTTTTATTTCAACTTTAGGGCCGCTTAGAGGCTGAATTTTGCTTTCGGCAATAGCCTGGTTATAGCTTTGCCCGAGCGCTTCGTCCAAACCTTCTGCCAGCAATCGGTTATAACCGACCGCACCAACCACCATTTGATACGGAGCTTTGCCCGACCTGAAACCGTCAATTTTAACACCGCTTGCCAACCTGTCAAAAGTAGCGCGAAAATATTGCGCCAGCTCCTTCGGTTCGACAACAATTGATAATTTTACTTTGCTTTTAGCTAGATTTTCTTTCTCAACCTTCATAGGCAGTTACCCTTCGATATTGTTTAGAAAAATAACAATTAAATAGCAACAAAACGGCGCAAAACTTTGCGTTAATGTTGCCTTCAAATTAAAAAATCCTTTCATATCCGACATTTGCCATTTTGGCAACTGCATAAATCATACCAGATATCAAAGGATTTTTGAAGTGGGGTGGGACGACCCCGGGCTATATCCGCCCAGAATCGTCCCGATGCTCACGGGGTGGGAAATCCATCATCAACGGCAAGCGGCCCGTCAACCCTTCGTCCCCTTCCCTACGATCTTGGCAAGGGCTGCTCCCACTACAGACCGCGCTAACACCCATGCCAAAGAAGCAGGTTGGGATATCGCTTGTGCCGGTGGCCCTTGCGTTCCCAGACGTGTTATACCGCATTCTGCATGCGTCAGAGGTCATTCTGCCTCTCCTCCATTTCTCTAGTGCCCCTTGTCGTTCATTCCTGGTGCCCTAAATGGCGGAATTGGGGCAATTGTTCTTCGTTCGGCGTTGTCATGGACTCCCGGGTTGCTTGTGGTCGTTGTGTATAACATAACCGCCGGCAATCCAGGACTAAGCTCCCCCTTATCTCTATACGAGTCAAGAAGAATGTTGATCTCCCTAAGCTCGGGGTTTTGAGCTTTGGGCATCGTCACCGTTAAGTAGACGTAGTCCTCACCCTCAGGATAGTCGCCCATCGGCTCATAGAACCGGTACATTATTTCGGGCCTTAGCGCTTCAAGCCCGCTTACCAGATCTCTTGCATCTACTGTTGGCAG
>CAYNIX010000004.1:14691-22135 GCA_964397535.1 uncultured Candidatus Saccharibacteria bacterium
CCCAGGGATTCGGCCTCTTTCCCCATCTCCTCCATTTTTTGGGTATAGTACAATTTTGATAGTTCCAGCCTATTATTTCTATCTTTATTTATGGCGTTGGCTAATCGTTTTTCGTCCATATTTTTTAAAGCATGCCATGAATCACCGGCAACTTTCGCAATGCGATTAATAATATCAGGGTCGCTCCGAACTTTACGCTCCGGTTCGGCATTAGCAAAACCGCTAGATCGTGATTGGCCTGAAAAATATATTAATGAATTAGATAAAAACCATCTGTGTTGTTTTGAGTTTTCTTCCAAATGATCTTTAATACCTACCAAGCTTTTTGACGGACCAAAAAATTCCAATAAATTTAACCCGGTAAGCCACGCTGCGTAATAATCCTGTTTTCCTCCCATAATTCCCATTGATAGTTCTGTTATATAATTTAGCTCACAAGGATTTATACCATGCAAATCATATAATTTAGATAAGGCCATAATAACTCCGACACCAACCGCCGAAGATGTGCCAAGTCCTGAAGCCGGAGGAATTTTTCCTTCTCCATCAACCACAATTTTTAAGCCGGCAGTGTCTAAATTAAATAAGTTAATAAATTGTATGATTATTTGTGATACATTATGATTATCTTGTTTTTTCAAATCTCTGATATCCCCTTCAATTTCTTGCTCCAGATCAGGTAATTTGATAGTCATGGCAGCATCTTCTTCATCAATAGCGGCAGAAATTTTTATATATATCGGTAAACTCGAATTGCTTACCAAGCCTTTTTCTATCCCGTATTTATCCAAATAGTAAGCAACATCAGAAAAAGCCCCGGCAATATCCGCTCGCACAGGAACTTGATATTTAACTTTTTTTAATACGGCCTTGCGCATAATCATTTCACCTAAAAATTATTAAAAAATACTTAAAACAGCCCAAACAACTCTTATCATATAAAATTTAGCTTTCACTACTATACAACGTAGTATTGTAGAACTGAAACAAAAACCTGCTCCAACAAACATAAAAATTGTCTTATTAAACTAATTTATGAAAATAAATATTAATTGGTCTACTCTATGATAGCCTTTGATAGTTTACTCTTTGGCTTCTCCTAACAAACATAGATCTATTTTTTATTTTTTAAAAAATTATACTCACCCAAATTTAATTAGACCATTCTTTGATGGCTCTTTCATACGCTTCATGGGTGCCGGTATCGAACCACTGCCCTTGGAAAGGATAGCCAAATAGCTTACCATCGGCGGCTAGTTTTGGATAAACATCGTACTCCACCATTGATTTACCCTTAAGTGGAACATATTTTTCAACCACCTCCGGCTCCATAATTGCAATTCCGGCATTTATCAGATTACTGGGTGCTTCTTCCTTTCTAGGTTTCTCTACAAATTCAATTATACGTGAACCTTGCATAGCGGCTACACCATATCTACTAGGATCTTCAACGCTGGTTAAAGCAACAGTAGCCAAGCCCTCGCTATTTTTATGAAAGTGCATAAAATCAGCTAAATCGATTTTTGACAGTATATCTCCCCATACAATGAAAAAGGTCTCATCTAAATATTTTTTTGCAAGCCTTAAAGGCCCCGCCGTTCCAAGCGGAGTTTTTTCATTAATATATTTAATATTAAGGCCAAATTTTGAGCCATCACCGAAATACTCTTTTATTTTTTCACCTTTGTAATGTATGGCTAAATAAATCTCGGTAACCCCATGGCTTTTTAATAAGTCAAGCACATGTTGAACCATCGGTTTATTATGTATCGGCAACATAGCTTTGGGAAGCTCGTAGGTAAACGGCCGCAATCGTGTTCCTTCTCCGCCAACCAGCACAATAGCTTTTTTAACTTTATTAATGCCAAGACCGGCTTCAATTAAATACTCTGTGGCGTGCGAACGATTGCGAATCTTCCTGCCATCTACAATATTATCAATTTTATTTATTAGTTCCTTTTTAACAGTAACGGTTAATTTTTCTCGATCCATAATATTCCTTAGACTAAATTAATAATTATACAACTTTATCGTATATCTTATTAATTCAAATTACAATATCCTATTTATATTATTTAACTAATAACAGGTGATACTGTTAAGATATTATTGACTCATTTTCAACAATAATATACGATATTATACGATGTTTATCTCAAGCCCCTATCTAAGGAGTAGCATGATGGATATCGTAGTGCTTGATTGCGGCCTGAAAGTAATGCCACCTGAAGGCTGCCCCAACACGAATCCCACAGCCTGGTCGTTGTGTGGCTGTGGCTCCGACGGCCAGGATTACATACCTGTTCCCAAGGACTACAGCTACGTATCATGTGACATGATGTTAACATGTCATATTGCCACCGGGCCGGAAAGGGCCTGTTGTGGCACACTAATAATCATCAGGGAAGCCTAAGTACCGGGGTGAGCAGATGTTTGCTCACCCTAAAAACCATAAATATTATAGTTCAGTTACAATAATATTTTTTTTCTCCAATTGAGATTGAATCTCCGTCGAAGACAATAGACCTCTTTGTGCTCCTATATAGCTGACTACCGATGTCGAATTTATTATCCCCCATTTTAGGGCTTCTTTATAATCCGGTAGTTTTTGCTCGATTTCCGTATTCATCAAATAACCGGAAAAACCGCTGGCAAAGCTATCACCCGCCCCCGTGGCATCAACTCTCTCTTGGGTCAGCGCATCCGCATGTAAAAATATCCTCCCGTCATAAGCACTGGCTCCCCTTTTTCCATCAGTCACAACGACAACTTTCGGACCATATTGATGCAACAGGCTTAATAATTCCTTCAATTGGGGCCTTACCGGTAATTTAATAAACTTTATCGCCTCTTCTCTATTCACAAAGAGTATTTGTGTCAGCTGTAATAGTTTTCTAAAATGCGCTGCACCTTTCTCGATCTGTTTTGCCCCGGGGTTCCATAATACTTTGGTATTATTTTCAGCCGCTTGACTTACTACGCCGTCTATTACTTCTTCGTCGCCATCTCCGACTGGAGCTAAAAAAATATATTTTGTATTTATCTTCTTGGCCGGTTTTAGGCACTTGTAATCCTCTAAACCATGATAAACAAAAATTGTTCTCTCATCTCCAATATTAAAAATCACCGAAAAATTAGATTTCGATCTCTTTTTTTTAATTATTAAATTTGTTGTTACCCCTTCCTCCTCCAACTTTTGATAAATTTTCTCGGCAGGCGTGTCTTCCCCTATTGCAAGAATTGCGGCAGTATTTAAACCCTGCCTCGAAAAAGCCACGGCATTGTTGCAAGCCGATCCTCCGGTTTCATAACTTACATCTTCAAGCATAATTTTTTCACCCAATTCAAAACTGGCAGCTTTCCCCGAAACAAACCTGCTGTCATTTAGCACCTTTATATTTTGAGGACGAACAAAAATATCCTCGCTAGCGTCTCCTATTGTTACGACATCATACTTTTTCATACTTATTCTCTGCCTGAAAAAATATTTATGTAATCAATAATTAATTTTTTGGCGGCTTCTTTGGCAAGTATTAATATCTCCCTAGGGTCTTTTACCCCGGGATGTGAGCTAGAAAACTCTTCGACAAATATCTTTCTTATATTGGTATCAATATTTACTTTTACGACTCCGTTTTTCATGGCTAACTTTAGATCCGACTTGGACAAGCCGCTTGCACCATGCATTACCAGCGGTACGGGTGTATTTTTAGCAATTTCCGATAAAAGCTTTTTATCAACTTTCTCTCCGCTCGGAGCACCATGTTCGTTGCCTACGGATACGGCAAGAATATCTACACCGCTTCTCTTGGCAAAATCACAAACCACTTCCGGCTTTGTAAAATCCGCTTTTCCACTTAATTCTCCTCCTTCTTCTCTGGATATCACCCCGATTTCTCCATCCACTACCGTTCCCGATTTTTTGGCGTATCTTACAACTTTTTGAGTTAAAGCCAAGTTGGCATCAAAATCGAGCTTTGAGCCGTCTATCATTACCGAATCAAAGCCCTGGTCAACGCAATCTCGGGTAATACCGAAATCTTTTGCATGATCTAAGTGAATAGCGGCTTTAATTCTATTTTCTTTAATTTCGTTTCTGGCAATTTCATATATTTGTTTCAAGCCCGCATATTCAACAGCTTTGGGGGTAACTTGCATAATAACAGGGTAATTTGCTTCGGCAGAAGCTTCCGCCACTGCTTGGGCCGATTCCAAGTCAAAAACATTAAAGGCCCCAATGGCTCTTTTCTCGAGCCAAGCTTTTTTTAATTCCGATCGAAAATCAAACATTCTCTCCAATCATTAGATAATATTAAAAATTTTTAACTTTCCAAAACTTCAATTCCGGGTAATTTTGAACCGGATAAAAATTCCAGCGCGGCCCCTCCTCCGGTTGAGATAAAGGTATACGAGCCTTCCATGTTGTGATGCAAAACAAAACCTACTGTATCTCCGCCGGCTACAACTGTGGTCCCCGAATTTTTAGAGATCGCCTCTGCAATCATTCTAGTACCTCCGGCAAACTCATTTTTCTCCGATTTACCCATGTTGCCGTTCCAAAAGATAGTTTTAGCCTTGGCAATTTCTGAAACATAAGTTTTTCTAGTCTCGGAACCGATATCCATAAAAGCATACCTGTCACCTTCGGTTTTTTCTTTTATATTATCCACAGGAAGCAATATCTTTTGCTGTTCGTTTTTTAGTAGATCTTGGCATTTTTCTATCATTTCCGGTTCAAATAGAGAGTCAGATACATCCTCACCGCGGGCTGCTAAAAAGGTATTGGCGATTCCCCCACCCACCAAAATTTTGTCTACTCTCGGGGAAAGATTTTCAATCATCGCCGCCTTATCTTTGACCTTAGCGCCTCCCATAACCAAATAAAAGGGCGGTAAAGGATTTTTTAGCAACATATTTAAGGTATTGACCTCTGATTCGAGTAAAAATCCGCAATAATGCGGCAGCAGCTTAGCCGCAGCTTCAATCGAAGCGTGAGCACGATGGGACGCTCCAAAAGCATCATTCACATAAATATCGGCATGTTTGGTTAAAGCCTTGGCAAAATCATCATTATTGGCTTCCTCACCCGGATCCCACCTCAAATTACCAAGCATAAGTATATCCCCGGATTGCATTTTGGATACTATTTCATCAACTTTAGGGCTTATTATATAATCGGTAGCTCTGACTTTGGCTTTTAATTGTCTTGATAGCTCCTCGGCTAATGGCACGGTTGAAGTTTGCGGATCCACTTTTCCTTTGGGTTTGCCAAAATGGGTGGCCATAATTATTTTGGCTTTATGTTCCATTAAATATTTTACAGTTGCTAAAGATTTGCTAATCCTGTTTGCGTCCAAAATTTTACCGTTTTCCATCGGTACGTTGTAATCAACACGCAAAAAAACCGTTTTACCGCCAAGATTTGCCTCCCTAACGCTTTTCATTTATCCCTCGCTTTTATTAGTTTATCGAAAAAATCTTTCCTACATATAAATTCAAATATCTTCCATACAAATTGTACCATTGCTGATATTTATAGTAAAATGTTATAAGATAACTATTATTTTAAGGTTTCATCAATAAAGCTAAATAGTTGTTTTAGATATATTTATCGGAGGGTGATGCTTTATTCGGCCAAACAAATTAATCTAAATTTTATTTTCGATTTATTATCGGAAGATTTTGAAATATACGGACCTAAAAAAAACGGCAATAAAATTACGTATGACAAAATAACTCAAGCTAAAGACTTAGTCTGGAAATATCGTCGAACCATTATGCCATTTAAAAAAATTCTATATCCTAACCGCAAAAATATTAGTAGTACCGGGGCTAAAAAAGTTGCAATATTCGGAATGCCGTTTTGCGATATTGCGGCATTAAATATTTTGAGATCAGAATTAAAAGATTCGGATTTATTACCAAGCAGAGACGACATATTTATAATTGCCGGTGATTGCCAACCGGATGAGAATTGTTTTTGCGATCAATACGATCTTCACAAGTTTCAGGACTACGATCTTTACATCTCGAACCGGGATGAGGAATTTTTAATTGAGACCAAGTCTTGGCGCGGTCAAGAAATTCTTAAAAAATCGGGTTTGAATAAATCGGATTCAATCACTGATTTAAAACCAAAAATAGAATCTGAAAAGATTAACCTTAAATTAACCGAAGAAAATATTAACAATAAAAACTTAAGTCAAGATTTTTGGCATGGAGTGGCGAATAATTGCTTCGGTTGTGGAGCCTGCTCGGTTGTCTGCCCATTGTGTTTTTGTTTTAGGCAAGACTACCAAAGCAAGCCGGACGGCTGCGATAAGATATGTTTAAATTGGGATAGTTGTTTTGGATCGGAATTTTCCCAAATTCAAAACGGCTTCGATCTTCGCCCCAGCAACGCCGATAGAATTTATAATTGGTATCATCACAAATTCGTTAGAGCTCCCCATCACAACGGAGGCCATCCGCTTTGCGTAGGCTGTGGGCGATGCATTACCGCTTGCCCTGCCCATTTAAATATTAAAAATATCATTGCTTCATTGAATGCCAAATTTCCTTGAAAGCAACCAACTAATAATTTGGTAATTTAATTTTTTAATTTGAATGTTAAAAAATGGACGAAAAAAGTAAAAATAAATTTAAATTTATGAGCTATAATATCGTTGACAAGGTTGAACCTTTTGAAGGCATGTCAATTTTTAGCTGTAAGGGAAATATTAAATTTGACCCGGGCCAATTTTATCAAATATCACTACCGCATTTGGGTGAAGCTACCTTTGCTCCCTGTTCCGATCCCGAAAATCACAAAAGTTTCGAGTTTTGCATTCGTGCTGCCGGATCTACCTCAAGCCAGCTTGTTAAACTTATGCCGGGCGATAAGCTTCAAATTCGCGGACCCTACGGCAGGGGATGGCCGCTTGGTAAATTGATCGGAAAAAATATTGTAATAATTGTTGGCGGCATGGGAATTGTGCCCATTAGGCCGTTAATTTATGAATTACTGCGTTACCGCAAAGAATTTAAAAAACTTATGTTATTTGCCGGTTTTAGAACCCCGCATCACGTACTTTTTAATCATGATTTGGAAGAATGGAAAAATAAATTCGATTATTTTAAAGTTGCCGTTGAAAAATCCGAAAAAGGATGGTGGGGCGAAGAAGGTTTAATTACCGGAATAATTGAAAAAGTAAATTTTACGCCCGAGACAATTTTTTTAGAGTGCGGGCCCGATATAATGTTTAAATATGTAAATGAGGTCCTGGCTAAAAAAGAAATTTTAGACAAACAGATTTATATGTCGCTTGAAAGACGCATGGAGTGCGGAATAGGTCTTTGTCAACACTGTAGCGTAGGAAAATATTTGGTTTGCAGAGACGGACCGGTTTTTAGGTTGGATTTAATAAAGGATGAGATTGGAAAATAAAATTTTCTTTAACTTTTT
>CAYNIX010000005.1:0-21299 GCA_964397535.1 uncultured Candidatus Saccharibacteria bacterium
ATATTTACGACAAAAACAACCTCGTACTCAAGCCCCTTCGAAGCGTGCGCGGTAATTATATTTACGGCATTAATGTCGCGATCAATTTCTGAACTGATTTCATCATCACCAGCCTCAATAATTAATTCGAGAGCGTTCATAAATGCAGGCAATGAAAGTTCCTTTGAGGATTGTTCAAAATTTGAAATCCGATCAAAAAATGACGCGGTATGAAATATTTTAAGCTCACTATATGCATCGCTTTGTTTGAGCCATTTTTTTAGCAATCCTTTTTCTGTTAAATAGTCGTACAAAAGCTCGCCGCTAGTTTTTTGTAATAGCTGTTCGCGATATTTTTTAAGATCTGTGATAATTTCGCTGAATTCCCCATCATTTGTTATCAGTTCTTCTGGGCTTCGATTATGAATTTTTGATTGTGCATATATTCGAGAAATTTTATCGCCGGAGTAATTATATATTTCACCGGTCGCCAAATGAAAAAAAGAAATATTATCATCAGGATTAAGCAGCAGACGAAAAAAAGAGATATATATACGAATTTCTGCTTGCTTGAGTAAAGTAGAAGCTCCGGAAAATAGATGAGGTATGCCAGAAACATTTAAAGACTGAATGAACGGCTCCGCATGATTATTAGCTCGCAACAAAATGGCAAAATCGGAAAATTTCAATTTTTGTTGTTTTGTAAGCTCAATAATTTTTTGCGTTACGCTATCGGCTTCTGCAGACAGATTATCGCAAAATATAAATTCAGGATTTGGGCCATGCTTTTCGGTAATTAGTTCTTTATTAATATGGTTATTTATCTCCAACCTATCGGGGTTATTGTGTTGTATTAACTTGTATGAATGACCTAATATTTCTTTGGTGGAGCGATAATTTATATTTAATACAATTTGCTTTACATTTAGAAAATGCTTTTTGAACATTAGAATATTGGAAATTGAGGCGCCCCGAAATCGATATATTGACTGATCGTCGTCTCCAACAACAGTAATATTACCGTTTTCTCCTGCAATAAGTTTAACTAATTCATTTTGAGCGTAATTTGTATCTTGGTATTCATCAACAAGTATATATTTAAAGCGGTTACGTACGAGCTTGAGAATCTTATTATTACTATTTAATAATTGATATGAATAATAAATCTGATCGCCATAATCCAAATAACCATTTTTGATCATCAACTCAACGTATTTAGAATAGGCGCGAGAAATTTCCAAAAGTTTTTCGTACTCTTCTTGGCTGTCTTCGCCACTTTTACCCTTTTGTTCAATTACATATTTATAATATTGTTCGGGAGAGATAAGCTCGTCTTTTAAACGTGAAAAATGATTTAATAATAGTTTAATATGGCTAGCCGGTGATGCCACTGGTCGATAGTGTTTAAGATCAAACTCATACAGATTTTGATGGATAAAAATAAGCTGTTCTGTGGAAGAAAGTAACTTAAAATTTAGTGGCAAACCTGCCTCTAAGGCGAATTCCCGAAGCATACTGTCTCCAAAAGCGTGAAAAGTGGATATTTGCGTTTGGGCATATCCATATGGAATCAGCTTGTCGACTCTCTCTTCCATTTCAGCGGCGGCTTTTTCCGTAAAGGTCAGAGCCAAAATTTCTTCTGGTTTAGCCCATTTTTGCTCAATAATATATGCAATTCTTCGAGTAATAACGCTGGTTTTGCCCGTACCTGCACCGGCTATTATCAAAAGTGGGCCGTTTTTATGTTTGATAGCTTCTTTTTGACGGCTATTTAGCCCTTCGAGAATTGAGGGGTTTTGGTTAAAATTAAAGCTCAAGTTAGATGTCATAACGAGATTATAACTCAATGTGATCGTAATATCCATATGTAACAATTGATACAAGTTACAAATTCTTATTGCTTGTTCAAATATTCAAAACTAGTGAAATTTAAGATTAAAAAGCGAAAATTGTGCAAATATAGCTATTTGCTTATGCGATTTAGCTACTTGTCGTATTAGATCAACTCAATAAGTTAAGAATAATTTTAGGATTTTGAAAGTAATTTCAATAAACCTTAAAAAGTTTGCTCTGGGCAAACCTTCTCGACTCTGCTTTGGGCAAGGGATTTTAGCAAGGTAAATACGAAATCATAGTATGAGCATTTAAAAAGCGAAAGCCGCCCAAAAAGAACTTGGGCGGCGGGCTAGCGTTTGCCGCAGGGTGCGGCAAACGCGGAATGTGTCAGCGAAGGAATGGCTGCGGGAGTCACATACTCTGGGGGAATATGGTCTCTACCGCTTCCAGCAACCTCCCTCGCGAACGTCGACACCGTGGGGGCGGTGTATTTGCCCCGCCTTGCGGCGGAGCGTCAGGAAGGGGGCTAGTTGCGGGGACGGCGCGTTATGTGACGCGCGAAGCCCAGCATGAGGCTGATTAGGCTGACTGTCGAAGCCAGCTCAATCAGCCAGAAAAGATCGATGGGAAATCTTCGAGGGTCATTGGGTCCGACCCCCAAGATGTCCATCTGTCTATCGTGGCAACTATTGGCAATGGCCGCCACGGTGAGCCCCAACAGGCTCAATAGCAGTAAATGCCATCGTTTCATCGATTGCACACCTCCATTTGGCGTGCGTAGTGCAGATTTTGCTGCTATCCTTGAGCCGATAGCTCGGCTCAAAGATGCAGCAACCCACGCTTTGACAAGTCGCGGCGTGGGTTGCTATTTAAGGAGCTTTGAGACCAAAAAGCGCATTTTTTGTGGCTTTTCAATCATCAACACACCTATTATAGCATACTTTAGTAAAAAAGTCAATATTCAACTATTCGTGAATCCGAAAATTCATTTAACACCCAACTTATCTCCCGCATTTTGTCATCCTGAACTCGATTCTGGATCCAGATTCTGAAATAAATTCAGAATGACAGTCTTTTACGCATGATTTTTCGGAATCACAGTCAATTATCTCATACGGAAAATTGTATGTAAAAAGTGAATTACTTTATGCTTGTTTTAATCTTATCCAATATCATCTCTTTTGGCATGGCTCCAAGCATGCGGGCGACTTCTTTGCCACCATTAAATACGATAAATGTAGGCACGCTCATGACATTATATTTGGCGGCAATGTCTGAATTTTCATCAATATCAAGTACAGCTACATCAAACTCCTCGCCGGCATCGTTTTTAGCAATATCCCCGATTACCGGCAACATCATTTGACAAGGGCCGCACCAGGTGGCAAAAAAATCAACCAAGACCGGCTTTTCGCCTGTAATAATTTTTTCAAAATTGTCGGCTGTAGCTACGGTAGGTTTTTTGTCGGTCATTTTAACTCCTTATTAATTGATAGATAATTTTTCAGCTTCACGTTGAAATTTTTTAGCTGTAGAAAACTTTTTAAATACCGATACAAAACGCAAGTAAGCCACTTCATCAATCGCTCGAAGTTTAGCAACTACCATTTCACCTATCTCGCGCGAGGAAATTTCTTTGCGGTGACGATTCAAAACAGATTGCTCGATGTTTCTAACTATCTCCTCAATTTGGTTGCAATCAAAAGGACGTTTTTCCAAGGCAAGAGTAACTCCCCGTAAAAGTTTATCACGGTTATAGGGTTCACAAGTACCGTCTCTTTTTGACACCTTGATATTCGGTGGCTCAATTTTTTCAAAAGTGGTGAAGCGATAGGTGCAGCGGATGCATTCTCTTCTGCGACGAACAAAAGAATCTTCGTCTCGCGAATCCAGTACTCTAGTGTCTGATTTTTTACATAACGGGCAAAGCATAACAAAAGAATTTCTAATTTCTATATAAATTTACAACAAAAGATATTTCAACTGAAGTAAAAAAGCCTACATATTGTGATGTATTTTAATTATATATACTAGATATAGTAGTGTCAAGCTGTCAGATACATAAAAAATACTTTCTTAAAAAGAAAGTATTTTTCTAAGCAGATATTTGAAAAATATTATTTCAGTTTTCGTCTGATAAATGCCGGTACCTCCAGTTCATCTTCATCATCCTCATCTGTTTTTGGCGGCTCCGGCGGCATCATACTTTCTCGAAAATCTCTAATCGGAATGGAAGGTTCTTCGCGATGGCGTATAATTTGTGAGGAAGGAATGTCTGAAGGCTTAGTTTCTCTACCCAAAGCCGGCCGGGTAACTCTGGTATGCTCTGATTCAAAGCCAGTGGCGATGACTGTGATTTTAACTTCACCTTGCATGGCTTCATCGATGATTGCACCAAAAATTATATTAGCATCGGCATCAGCAGCCTCGGTAATGGCTTTGGCGGCTTCGTCAATTTCATACATTCCAAGGTCAGGGCCTCCGGTAATATTAAAAAGTATTCCTTTGGCTCCATCTATGGAAAGCTCAAGTAGCGGAGAATCGATGGCGGCACGCGCAGCCTCTATGGCACGGTTATCCCCGGTGCCATGGCCAATACCCATCAAAGCGCTTCCGGCATCGGACATAATAGCTTTAACATCAGCAAAATCAACATTAATAATGCCATGAAGAGTAATAAGATCGGCAATGCCCTGAACACCCTGGCGAAGTACATCATCAACTATACCAAAAGCATCAAAAAGTGAAGTTTTTTTATCAATTACTTGAAGTAAGCGATCATTGGGTATGGTAATCAGTGTATCTACTTTTTCTTTCATTTCAGCGATACCGGCTTCGGCGATGCGTCGTCTGCGCTGGCCTTCGAATGAAAAAGGCTTGGTGACAACGCCAACAGTAAGTGAACCCAATTCTTTGGCGATTTCTGCTACAAAAGGAGCGGCACCAGTACCTGTGCCACCGCCCATGCCACAGGTTACAAAAACCATATCAGAACCCTTGAGAGCTTCGTAAACCTCTTCTTTGTTTTCTTCAATAGATTTTCTGCCGATTTCAGGATCAGCGCCGGCACCAAGACCGCGAGTAGTATCTTTGCCAATTTGTATTTTAATGGGTGCTTCGTTGAAAGCGAGGGCTTGGGCATCGGTGTTGATGGCAACAAAATCCACTCCACGCAACTTGGAGTTTATCATCCTGGTTAGAGCGGAATTTCCTGATCCGCCGACACCAATGACTCTTATAACGGCAAAATTTTCTACCTCGGAAGATCTTTTATCTACCATTTAGCCTCGCTTTGCCCCACCGAAAATTAGCTTATAATTAATAAAAAATAGCCTAAAAATTCATTTTAATAAATTGTCAGGCTCTGGACAAATTTGCACTCATATCTGAATATTTATATAAAATAACTTACTAAGGCATAAATTGTTTCAAGAAATCCCTGGCTTTGTCAACTATCGATCCCGTAGAAGAATTTTCTGAGCTAAAGGAACTTCCCAAGCCGTCTTTTCCCCACACCATTAAGCCCACGCTTGTAGCATATACTGGATCGTTTAGCTTGTCAACAAGTCCGTTTATGTCGACTATCGGAGAGCCAATTTGGGCGGGAAGCCTTAGAGTTTCTTTGACCAATTCAACCATTCCTTCCAATTTACATCCGCCACCGGTGAGTATTACCCCGGCTGGCAAAGTGCCGTCTCGACCAATTTGTTGTAGGTGTTGTCGAATTAACAGCAATATTTCTTTAAGTCTGGCCTCAATAATTTCCGATACGTATTTTATTGATACCACACCTTCGTCTTTTTTTGAGATTGCTTTTAAATTAATTTCATCTTTTTCGGAGACCTTATCAGGCAGAGCATAACCGTATTTTAATTTAAGAGTTTCGGCAATTTCAATGGAAGTTCTAAGGCCGATAGCAATATCATTGGTAATGTGAGATGAACCAATCGGCACAACACCGCAGTTTATCAGGTCCCCCTCTTCATAAATTGCATAAGAAGTCGAAGATGCACCAATATCTAAAAGTATAACTCCAATCTCCATCTGCCGTTTCGAAAGCAATATCTTAGCAGTAGCCAATGGCGAAAAAATCGTTTCAAGGGGTGAAATTCCAGATTGTTCAACGCACCGTACTAAATTTTTTAGAGCATTTGTTGAAGTTGAAATAATTTCCGCATCCACCTCTAACCTGATACCATTCATACCGGTCGGGTCTTTTACTTCATCTTCGCCATCAACAATAAACTTAATAGGTATAGCGTGTAATATCTCACGATTTGGCCGATTGGGTACGGCTCTTGCCGCCTGTATCACTCTGTCTATATCTTCCTCGGAAATAGAGCCGTCGTTTCTTGATACGGCAATCACACCTTTTGATTCCATGGATTCAATGTGTGAACCATCAATTCCAATTACTCCCGATTTAAGAGTTATGCCCGCCATCCTTTCGGCCTCTTCTAAAGAAGCTGTAATTGATGAGACCGTTTCTTCTATATCCACAATCACGCCTTTGCGCATGCCTTGGTTTGGGGCATAGCCTATGCCGACAATATCCACAATTGCTCCATCGTATTTGCCGACGCAGGTAATTACCTTAGTACTACCAATATCTAAACCGACACTAATTGATTCTTTTGACATTAATGTCCGCCTCCATAAAAAATATTCTTTTTGCTTCTAATACATTTTATCACAGTCAAATAAAAATAGGCAAGACTAAAATGGATTAAATCAAGTTAAAAAAGTTTCTAATATGGGGAAGAAAAATCAATATTGCTACAACTGTAGCGATAACTGACGCAATCAAGACTGCTCCGGCCATACCATCTTTAATCAATCGGATACCATGATTATGTTTAACATCTATTAGATCACAAACTTTTTCAATAGCAGTATTCATAATCTCCATGGCAAAAACCATAATTACCGCCATAAACAATACTGCCAACTCCACCCGGCTAACTTCAAATATATATGCCAAAATGCCAACTAGTATCGTGATGCTTGCGTGAATGCGTGCGTTTTGTTGATCAGTAAGAAGACGAATAACTCCGCGAAATGCATAATGAAAACTTCTCAATAATTTTTTAAAATTTAGACTTGCCATTAAAACATCTGATGATTAATTTTTAATGCAGCTTTCCGCCACTGGTCGCTATTTTTTTCATGATCGAAACCCTTTAAATGAAGTAATCCGTGTTTGATAAGTTCGTCAACACCAATCAATTTTTTAGCGGCAATTTCCGGAGATATGACGATTGTACCATAAATTTTATTTTTAGACGGATTATCGCTTTGCGGAAAAGTTAAAACATCTGTGGCGTAGTCGTTGCCTAAATATTTGGAATTTAATTCTCTAATTTTTTGGCTGGAAACAAAATTTATTTCAAAAATATCGATGCCGGATAAACCAAAAACTCTGCAAAAATCTGCCACAAGTAGTTCTATCTTGTGGGAATCCAGCAAATTTTGGCTGCCTTTTACTTCAATTTTCATCTTGATTTTTATAGCTAATTCGTTGATGATAGATTGAATTCAAAGTTTGGATAAAAGATTCTTTAATTTTTAACAAATCCTGTTCTGTAAAATTAGCTTGCCTAAGCTGACCTTCTGATAACTTCTCCTCGATACATTCCGAAACTATGGACTCAATACCTGAAAGATCAAGATTTTTACTAGCTTTTGCCGTAGCCTCTATGCAATCCGATAACATAATAATAGCCGACTCCTTGCTTTGAGGAATGGGGCCCTTGTAGGAAAAATCGGTTTTTTTGATTTTTAATCCCTTTTCCTTGGCTTTTTCAAAAAAATACAAAGCGCGGCTATTGCCATGGTGTTCTGCAATTATATCAATAATTTCATGAGGTAATTCGGCTTCTTTGGCAATTTTAATACCGTCATCTACATGAGAAATAATTTTTTTGGCGTTTTTGCGGATCAAATCAGAGTTTTCATCATGTGGAATTTCATCTATTTTTTGATTCTCAATAAAAATTTTCGGTTCTTTGAGTTTGCCGATATCATGGTAATAGGCGGCGGATCGCACCAGCAAGGAATCACAACCGATGGCCTTGGACGCCGCATGGCCGAGATTTGATACGTTCAAAGAGTGGTGATAAGTGCCGGGAGCTCGGCTTGAGAGTTTAAGAAGCAAAGGGTGCGAAAGATTTTCAACTCTGGAAAGCCTTCTAAGTGTAGCAATAGCTTCGGAAATTGCGGTTGAGGTAAGCGTATAGCCGTAGGTTATAGCTATTGAAAGCAGCAGCGCCAGCACAAACCAAATTATTATTTTGAAGTAAATTCCTAAAATTACGGAATTTAAATAGAATTGGATGACAAAAAAAACAAAAAGCAATAAGGTTAATATTGCAATCGAAAATAGAAGAAATTTTGATTGATTTGTTTTCATGAGAGCATGGAATTTAGCTCTTTGGATACGCGATTGCCCGAGGCCCTACCTTTTATTTGCGGCATTAATATTCCCATGACTTTACCGAAATCTTGCTTGCCGCTTGCCTTGATTTGGTCAATGGCTGAAGAAATAATTTGACGTAATTCGGTATCGGATAGTTGTTTGGGTAAATATCCGTTTATAAGTTCTATTTCCTGCAATTCCTTAGCTGCCAAATCGCTTCGTCCGCCTTGGTTATATTGATTGATAGCTTCTTCTCTTTGTTTAACTTCTTTTTGTAAGAGCGACAAAATCTCTTCGTCGCTGAGTTTTGCTTTCTTGTGAATCTCGGCATTTTTAATAGACGACTTTATGAGCCGCAACAGAGAAACTGCTTGAGTGTTTTTAGCTTTGTAAGCCTCGTTAAAATCAGCTTCAATCAAAGATAAAATTGAGTTTGGCATAATTATGGTTTTATATTACGTTAATTAATAGCCCCTCTTGAGTACGGCGATAGAATTACGCCTAATGGCACTTTCGCGCCTCAGGTTTCGATTTTGCTCTTTTTCGTGATAGCGCTTCTTTTTAGCCACAGTTAAAACACCGCTTTGTTGAACTTCTCTGTTAAAGCGCCGTATTAAGATTTCCGGTCTCTCATCACCCTTTTTTTCAACTTTTACCAATTTAAATCACCACCTTAAGTCTGGTTTTTAGCTAATTAGTTTCAATTACGAAAGATTTTCCTCAACACCTTACTTTTGCTACGTGCTCTCATTCGACATTGTTCATGTCGGGCCTAGCCATTCTATCCCGTCTTTGACTGGAACCGTCGCTCGTAAAAGTAATTTTCTAAAAATACATTTCGGAATTCAAAGCAATTAGATATTAAAATTATAACCTAAATACAAGTATTTTGCAAGAATGTTAGCAGAGGCCAAAAGACAAATAACAGAGACGCTTAGTTTTTGATAGTATATTATATTTATTTAAGCAATATCTCCAAGTTTGTTGCCCCCCAAAAGGTGCAAATGCAAATGATCAACTTCCATGCCGGCATCTTTTCCGGAATTAAACACCAGCCTAAAACCACTCTCGGAAAGAGAGCTCTCATCAGCTAAAATTCGTGCGAAATTTAGCATCTTACCAAGCATAGTAGCATCGCTATTTGAGAGCGTGGAAACGGAGCCGATATGGTTTTTGGGTATGATTAATATGTGTGTTGCGGCTTTCGGATGAATATCCGGAAATGCAATAAAATCATCGTCCTCTTTAATGATATTTGAGGGAATCTCTTTACTTGCAATTTTACAAAAAATACAGTTGTTTTCCATAAATCTCCTTATGTGTGAGTTTTTAAATAGTTTTGCCAATGGTGTTTGAGCCATTTTTTTTCTGCCAGATAAATATCACCCGCTCCCCTTTTTATCATCTCTTTCTTAATGGCTCCACCTTGATGAGGATATCTTAATTTTTGCGGAAGAGGAGATGAAAAACCGTGAACGTAATGACAAAGCTCGTGGATAATCGTGCCTTCGATAACTACTTCCGGTATGCTCTCATCTTTAAAATATCCATTAATACGAATTTCGCTGGGAGCATCCCTTTTTAATAGAATAGGCAGACGGGACTGCTTTCGCGCAATACAACCAAGTTGCCGCTTACTCCTTTTGCTAAAGCGAATTTCGAGGTTACGACCGATGTCAAGATCGCTAAAATGGCGACTCAACAGATCTGCCAATTTGGCTTCAAGCCAGACTTGATTGCGTGTATTCATGATTTAATCATATCAGCAAAAAAGCAAAATCTAAAGACGGAGCAGGCGTGCTGTCGGATTTTAGGTATTGACAAATAGACAAAAGTATGCTATAATGAAAGAGTTGTCTTGGTTTGCCAAGGCTATTTTATTTTAAAAAGATTGCCCTCTTGACAATATATGCATGTAGTATATACTGTGTATCGTGTCTTAAGTAAGGGTTAATCAGCTAGTATTTTAATCAGGTCGTAGGAGGATCCCGCATATGCGGGATAATCTTATTAGAAAAGGAGTTTGGAGCCAGGTATTCACTCACGACCCTATCTATACCGACTTCCAGGCTAAAAAATGAATCTTCGAAAGAAGATATTAGGTAAGCAGATTGCAAATGTTTTAAACAAAAAGAAAGATTTAAGCCAAATAAAAGTAAATGCCGCAGTTGCCATCATTATCGCAACATTTGCTTTAACCGCCCAAGCTTGTATTAAGTACCCCGAGGTGGTAAAAAGCTTTGAAAAAAAATCAAACAACGAGGCTGTCATTACCGTTAAGCTGGATAAAAATAATCCAAATGCGGTAGCTGCCTTGGAAAATCATTCGGAGATAGTGCCGGGTGAATCAAGTGTTCAAAAAAATGAAAGAGAAAAAGCTGAGGCTCTTGCTCTAGCCAAAAAGAAACAAAGAGCAGAAGTAATTACTCGAGAACGAAGAGTATATTCCGATCCGCAGGACTTTAACCAAGTCTATCTGGCCGCAGAGGCAAGATTCGGAGTACCGTCACAGTTATTGAGAGCCATTCACTATGTTGAAACCGGTTGTTCCGGTTCGACATCTAAAGCCTCATATGCTGGTGCTACGGGACCGATGCAGTTTTTACCGTCTACCTTCAGACGTCACGCTGTAGACGGCAACGGGGATGGCTATACCGATATTACAAACCTGGAAGATGCCGTCTTTACCGCCGCCGCATATCTGAAGGCTTGCGGTTACCCCGATATTAAAAGAGCTATTTATGGCTATAATAGATCGGATTCATATTTTCGCAAGGTGATGATGGTTGCAAACACTTTCGGTTATAGCGGCTAAATAATCAAATACAAAATTAGGAAAACCCCCGACATGTCGGGGGTTTTCCTGTTATAAAAAGGAGTTATCCTAAAAAATCAACTTTTAGAAATCTCCAGAGCATCCCACTTGGCATATTCAGCTCGGTCGTTCAAATCGGAAGCAATCATAAGGAGACGATTGTATTTGGCGGTACGCTCACCTCTGGCGGGTGCGCCGGTTTTAATCGCCCCACAGCTACAAGCTACAGCCAAGTCGGCTATAAAGTGATCTTCGGTTTCGCCTGAACGGTGCGAAATAACAATCTTGAATCCTGATTGGAGAGCCATTCTAATAGTCTCAACAGCTTCGGATAAGGTACCTATTTGATTGGGCTTAATTAAGATACCGGTAGAAGAATTATGTTCAATACCGCGTTTCAATAATTCCTTATTGGTTGCATATAAATCATCACCAATAGTTTCTATGTGGTCACCGATGCGTGAAGTCAGCTCTCTCCATCCATCCCAGTCATTTTCGTCTAAAGCGTCTTCGATAGACACAATGGGAAATTTTTCCGCCCAGGTCTCGTAAAACTGAATAAGTTCTTCGCTTGTCAAAGAACGATTCTCGCGATGTAATTGGTATATACCTTCAGTGTAAAAGCGTGAAGCCGCAGGGTCGAGAGAGATAAATATGTCTTCTCCTGGAGTATATCCTGACTCCTTTATGGACATTATTAAAAGCTCCATAGCTTGTTCATTGGAAAAAAGAGATGGGGCAAATCCGCCTTCATCGCCAAGCAGCGGTTGGTAGCTTCTGTCGTCAAGTATTCTGCCAAGAGCGTGATAAACCTCACAGCCAGCACGCAATGCTTCTGAAAAACTGTTAAATTTAATCGGGGCGATCATAAATTCCTGAAAGTCGGTAGAACCAACGGCATGTTTTCCGCCGTTTAGAATATTCATAAGAGGGATGGGAATTTTATATTTATCATGTTTGATACCAATCAATTTGGATAAATATTCATAAAGCTCGATTTTATTACTGACTGCGGCCGCCTTGGCGCATGCCATCGAAACTGAAAGAGTTGAGTTGCTGCCAAGCTTGGTTTTGTTGGGTGTGCCGTCTATTTCAATCATTTTATTGTCTATGGCAGACAAATTATCGGTATCCATGCCTAGAATTGCATCTTTTATTACGGTGTTTACAATTTCTACGGATTTAGTAACCCCTTTACCGTTATAGCGGGTATCGTCGTTATCGCGAAGCTCCAAAGCTTCGTATTGTCCCGTAGAAGCGCCGCTTGGTACATAACCGATTTTACTCGAGCCGTCTTCGAGAATAACTCGGCATGCCACTGTCGGGTTACCGCGAGAATCAAGTATCTCAAAAGCTTTTATATCGCTAATTTTTGCCATCTACCCTCCTAAAAAGTGTTTGTGATTAATTATATGTCAAACCGGATTCAGGCGGAATTACGCTAATCCAGGTTTGGCCGCGATTAAAGACAATCTCATTGTTGTTATTATCATAAAATACCTCTCTTTCGGTTTTGCTTGATTTGACCCACTTGCCCGTGATTGCTTTGCCACCTATAAACATCACCGCTTGTCCGCTTCCAATCGTACTCATTGTGTAGCCGTGTTCATTTATTTTAGTAACCAGCGGTGATCTGTTGACTGTCATGACTATTAAATTGGTTGGAGAAATTTCGGCTCCGGATACGCGGTCTTTCTGGGTTTTACCGGCTAAAGTTCGCTGATAAATATTGCGGTTTTGATCATAATTGTAAACAACATTAAAATTAGGGGTGGAAAAATTAACATTTATACTTGTGGCAGCAATATCCGAAGTAGAGGCGACCAATGGAGTAGCCTCATTCGAGCCATCGGGTGATGCAAATTTATATACCTTAAATTTATTCTCCTTGGTATAATTTAAACTTTCTGCTATGGTTCGCAATTTGAGAGTTGAGGAGAACATTGTGTGTTCCGTGGCAACTCCGGCGGTTTTTTCGCGCCAATAGGCGGAAGAGTATCGGAATTGGTCAAGATCAAGAACTCCGTCTGTTTTTATTTGCTCCAGAGCATTGTAATTGCCACCTACGTGAGCGTAATACGCGTTATAGCCGAGCGCCCAATCCAAATAATAAGGACGCGATGAACGAACCGGTCCGATTTTGTCAGCTTCAAATGTTGAAAACAGTGCCATAAACCTGGTAATGCCTCCTTCGGCGATCGCTTCATAAACCACACTTGCCTTGTCGAGGCCGGCTTGTGGTCGGGCTTGAACATGATTTTCTATCATTACGGCTAAGGGGTGTTTGGTTGAGGTCGCCAAATCAGTCGGCAAGCCATCGAGTTGACCGTAGTGGAGTTCGCGAGTTTCAGGCTCTTTTTCGGTTTTAGTCGCTACTTCGACCTTCTGGCTGTCGTCTTTAGTCATGAAATACAAACCTGTGCCGACGGCCGAAAGCAAAACAACACCGCAAACAATTATAAAAATTAGGCGCTTTTTGGGGTTTGAAAAAAATTCAGCGATTTTTACCCTAAAACTTTTCGGACGATTAATAGTGATTACTTCTTCTTCCATATCCCTCCAGAATCATAAATGAGTGCGAAAATTCCAATATCATCTGATATTATATCATAAATCTAGTTTTGCCAATACTTCCTATCTTTTAAATTGGGTGGCAAAAAGGTAGATTTATCATACATCTGATAATTTTTTCCAAAGCCGAAGTCACGCATTAACTTGGTTGGAGCGTTGCGGATTTTTAAAGGAATCGGATCAAGACGCATATTTTTTACATCATAAACGGCGCGAGCATATGCGTCATCAACGGCGCGAGACTTTGGAGCCAGTGATAAATAGATTACACATTGTGCGAGAGCGTCATTGGCTTCCGGTAAGCCGATAAAATGTACCGCCTGTTGACAGGCTACGGCAATAACCAAAGCATTAGGATCGGCCATGCCGATATCCTCGGAGGCGAATCGTACCATCCTGCGGACAATGTAGAGAGGATCTTCACCGGCTTCAATCATTCTAGCCAAATAATGTAATGAGGCGTCGGTATCACCGGAGCGCAATGATTTGTGCAATGCGGAAATGGCGTCATAGTGGCCGTCTTCGGATTTATCATAGCGGATAAATTTTTGTTGGATGGCCTCTTCCGCGTCCGTTAAAGAAATTATTACCTTAGCATTTTTGGCTTTGGTCGACAGTATTGCCAGTTCCAATGCATTAAGTGCGTCACGAGCGTCACCTTCGCAAAGTCGGGCAATGTGCCTTTTGGCGGAATCTTCAATATAAACAGTATTTGGTAAAATTTGCTTTAAAACTTTGCCCTTATTTATTTTATCTACCGTCAAGCTAAGTAAATTAAATATATCAGATTCATTCAGTTCCCGCAGGTGAAAAACACGGCAGCGAGAAAGCAAGGGTGAATTGACTTCAAAAGAAGGATTTTCGGTTGTGGCTCCGATAAAGGTGATGGTGCCGTTTTCAATGTAAGGCAAAAAAAGATCTTGCTGGGATTTATTAAACCGATGGATTTCGTCTACAAATAAAATTGAATTTTGACCCTGTTTCTTTAATTCTTCCGCATCGGATATGATTAAACGCGCGTCTTTGACTCCGGAATTTACAGCCGATAATGAAACAAAAGAGGAAGAAGTGAATTTGGCGATAATCCTTGCCAATGTTGTCTTTCCACAGCCGGGAGGCCCCCAAAGAATAATTGAAGGTACACGATCGGCTTTTAACATCCTAAATAGAAGCTTGCCCGGAGCTAAAATATGCTCCTGACCGATAAAATCGTCGAGAGATTCAGGCCTCATCTGCTCTGCCAGTGGTATATAATCGAAAGTTTTAGTGCTTTTTTTGAATGAATTCATATGCCGAAAGAGCGGCGCATGCTCCTTCGCCCGCCGCAATAATTAGCTGCTTGTGGGGTGTGTCTGTCATATCTCCCGCTGCGAAAATCCCTTCTTCACTAGTTGATTGGTGATTATCAACAATAATTTCTCCGTTTGGATTTGTTTTAATAAGGTTTTTTATTAGGCTATCATTGACTATATAACCAATTTCAATAAATAGGCCGGAAACACTTAAACGACGCCCGCTAGTTAAAATAACGTATTCCAACTTTTCTTCACCGACAGCCTCTTTGACGCTATCGTTAAATATAACTTCAATTTCCGGAATCGATTTTACCTTATCTATTAAATGATTTTCGGCGCTAAATGAGTCCCGTCTATGGACGAGATAGACTTTTGAGGTGAATTTTGACATTAATATAGCGGCATCCAGAGCGGAATTTCCCCCACCGATAATGGCCACATCTTTATTTTTGAAAAAAGGCCCATCACATGTAACGCAATATGATATCCCCCGCCCATTAAGCCGATCTTCACCTTTAATACCCAAGACCTTAGGTATTTTGCCAAAAGCCAGTATTACGGTTTTTGTCGGAAACTCCTCTGATGAAGTCCGAACAACGTATTTGCCATCTTTTTTATCGATTGTGACGGCTTGCTTAAAAGAAATTTCGACTCCAAGATTATCTAGCTGTTTATAAACTTTCTGGGCTAAGTTGAGGCCGCTAATGTTTATTTCACCGGGCCAGTTTTCAATTTCGGTAATTTTTTCCAACTGTCCCCCGCTATTCATGGTTAAAAGCAATGTTTTTAAATTGCGCCTAACAGAATAAATGGCTGCTGTGGCCCCGGCAATTCCCCCGCCAATGATGACTGTGTCGTACATATGACTCCCATAAATTTATTGAAAAATTAATTCAAAATGCCTCGATTTTTAACCGCTTTGCCAATGCGGTTGATTGCAAGCGCATAAGCGGCTTGGCGATAACTAATATTTTTACCGGTAGCAAAATTATGAATATCTGAAAAAGCAGAAACCATTTTTTGTTTTAGGCGTAAATCAACTTCTTGTTCATCCCAATAATATCGTGCACGATTTTGTACCCATTCAAAGTAGCTTACCGTAACTCCGCCGGCATTGACTAAAATATCGGGCAAAACGTCTATTTTTTGCAGGTTTAAAATTCTATCGGCCTCAGGAGTAGTGGGGCCATTGGCAATTTCAAGAATTACTTTCGTATTTATTTTTTTAGCATTAGAGTCTGTAATTACATTTTCCATAGCCGCCGGAACAATAATATCCGATTTCAACAAAAATAATTCGTCAAGCGTTAAGGGGCTTGAACCCTTAAGTTTTATTACAGAGCCGGTTTTTTTCTTATGAGAAATTATGTCGTGCGGGTCAAGACCGTCTTTATTATATACGGCTCCTTTGGAATCGGAGACGGCAATGATTTTTATACCCTCGTGAAACATCAATTCGGCGATGTTTGAACCGGCGTTGCCATAACCAGAAATCACCGCCGTCAAATTTTTGGCTTTTAGCATCTTGGTTTTTAAATATTCAAGTAAAACGTAAAGCGCTCCGGCCGCCGTAGCCGTATCGCGGCCCAAAGAACCTTCATTTTCGATCGGCTTGCCGGTAACTACCGCCGGAGAATGAACTCGGGATATGTGGCTGTATTCATCCATAATCCAAGCCATGACTTGAGCGTCGGTATATATGTCGGGAGCAGGAATGTCGGTATCAGGGCCTATTATGTCAAATATTTTATCAATATAGCCTTGTGTTAGGTGTTTAAGCTCATGTTTAGATAATTGATGCGGATCGACAATAATACCGCCCTTAGCTCCGCCGAACGGAATATCCACGGTTGCGCACTTAAAAGTCATCCAGGTGGCTAGTGCCTTAACTTCCTGTGCATTTACTTTGGGGTGATATCTTACACCTCCCTTATAGGGGCCGCGGTAATTGTTGTGCTGAGCGCGGAAACCTTTAAAAATTTTAATTTTGCCATCATTCATTTCAAGCGGAATAGCAACCTCAAGTACTTTTTGCGGTTCGGTTAGCACCTCGACTATATTTGGATCGCAATCAGAATATTTCGCCGCATCTCGAATCTGTGCTTGTGCGTTTTTAAATGGATCATGATTCATTTTATGTCCTTAATTAAGTTTAAGCCAATTTCGTGATCATGTCTTCTTATTAATTTATGAGAAAATGCTTCAATAACTATTTCGCAAGTGGCTGCTACCGTGGCGCGATCGAGGTGGCCACCGATGAGGGAAAAATCATCTCGTCCTAAGACAATGTGAAGGTGGGAAGCTATTTTTTGTTCAAATTCGGCAATATTTCCGCTTAATGATAATATTTCCAAAGGTTCGCTAAAAACATGCCTATGAAATTGTTTTTTATCTAAGCGGTAAAAAGCCAGGTGCGCCTCACTAACCGCACCAATGCCGGATATTTTTGCAGAAGTTATTTTCTCTTTACGGCAAAACTCGATGAGATTGGATACAATTTCGTCGCCTTTTGAAAGAACCAAAATTTTTATGTTTTGTTTCATGGAGACAGTCACACTAAATGATAAAATATACTTAAATCATATCAAAGTTGTCAAGAATAGCAAAAAATAATTCAATAAATATTGAAGTTTTAAACGACAAACCATCAGATGCGATAAATTAATCCCTTAAATATCAAAACGCAAATTGATACAAGTTTATTGAGAGCGGGCCAAGTGCCCGGTAAAAACACTAAAAGCAAAACAATTAATATCCAATTGCCGCTTTTAATAAAAGCGTAAATATTTGAAATCAAAAATAGTACGAGTAGCAGCGATATTATTGCCTGAAGCGATACCGGAAGAGGTGCAATCAGGTTATCGTAGTATGAAAATACATTGTTTAAAATATCATCCGGGTTCATAGGTCAATTTTTCCCAACAACCACCACCACATCATAGCTGCCCGCAACTTGGGCATTTTCATAAAGGGCGGTTTGACGATCACTTAAGACCAGCGCTACAGCGTCTGCTTCCGGTTTTTTGCCTGTGTTGTAATAAATATAAGTTGAAACATAGCTGAATTTAGCAGCATTAGCTAAACGCAAAACATTGTAGCCGGCATTTACAAGCTGATCTTTAACAGACGCGGCGCTTCCAGATATTCCATTTCCGTTAAGCACCTCCAACTTGACGCTCGCCACATCGGCTACCACCGATTCGGAAGTTTCAGCCTGATTTTGTTCGGTGGAGCTTTCTTCGGGAGTTTGGTTTAACGCACTGCTCGAAGAGTCTGCATCAGATTCTTGCGAGTCATCTGTTGAGCTTGGCTCCAGGGTTAAATCCTGATCAGAAATTACCTCAACTCCTCCAATTTCCGAATCTTTTTGTGTCGAAACCGAGTTGCCATTGAAGCTGAATCCGGTAACTTCTTTAATTTGTTCAAAGTTTTGCCAAATTAGAATTACTACTAAAAAAACCAAGAAAAAAATTATTAACAACGTTGCTACATGCGGACGATGAGCGGGAGCAGGCTGATATTCATGAAAATGTTTAGATTTGGATTTCTGTATATTGTCTTGAGTGGGCGTGGAATTAAATGTTTTGGGCAGAGATTCTGAACTTATCTTCTTTGCGAAGCTATCAAGCTTGTCAGGCTCGTCTTTAGGAGGGTCCTTGAGCACGGGGTAAAAATCATCATATTTTTCATCATATTTTTCGTTTGTTACGTCTTTGGTGGTGTGAATGGGAATTTCGTTTGATTCATCTTTCTTGTTTTCCGGTTGTGATTGTTTCGGCAATTCAAAATCGTCCGCTTTTTTAACGGCTGGTCGGGGTTTTTTAGGCCTTATATCATTAGATATACCCATAAAATTGCCAAGTGGTTGGCCCCTCCTAATGTTCCTAGTGATATTATACCAGAGATATTTTAGTAATTTCAATTACCGAGATTTTTCAAAATTTTGATGAAGCTGAATTTTATGTATGTGGGATTGCCAGTTGTCCCCGACAATTAAATTGTTGCTCATATCAATAATATCGGCATTGTGAGCCAAATAAGGCACGGTATCAATATCAACTGACAACAAGCGGCTCATAAGCCAATCGCATGCCAGGGCGTCACCCGAGGCCAAAGCCCAAGAAGTTTGAATGGTATCGCGGCTGTCGAAATCTACGCCCCCCTGCAGTGTTTCAAAACCATCAATGACAGATATGGTGTTGGAAAAATATGATAATAAGGGGCCAAGGTCACTGTATATTTCATTTGTTTTTGCAATCGGCGCTTTCTTAAAAGTAAACAATTTTCCAGCAATTTTATTTGTTTTATTTTCTGTAATGGTTAAAAAATTTTCAATCGCACCGCACACCGGGACATGTGAGGCGGTTGAGCTTTGAGATAAATTAATCAGGCAATCGGCGTCTAGGATTGTTTTGGGAATTTTATAGCTGTTTTGTCGCTTTTTTTGATTATTTGCCGGATATAAATTATCGGTCTCATCTTTTGACAAATTGCATACAGCAAAGTCGTAATCGTCTTGTAAATCCAAATATCCATAGGACTTAAAAATATTGATGATGTCATGATTTTTAGTGTTTTCGCATACCACGATTTGCTTGGGAGTAAGCGGTTTTATAAATTCCAATACGGCGGCCAAAGATTCGGGATGGGTGCTATGAGAAGGGTTATTGGGGCGGTTGGCGCAGATTTTGATTGCCACAAAACCGTTTGAACCGATCTTGGAGGTTATTTCGCTTTTTATCAAAGAAAGACAGCGTGATATATTATAAAATCTTTTATCGGATGAAATAAATGAAATTTTTGACATAATATAAAAAAATTCACTACGTTAAAAGCAAATTTTATGTTAATAAAAATTTATATAAGTATTACTACCAGCGCAAATTTTGCTCACTAGCCTCTTTTTTCGATTTTGCATTTTGAGAAACAATAAGTTTGCCTCCTTCAGCGTCTATCTCAACGGCAACTTCGTCACCTTTATGCCAGTCCAATTTGGTTATAACCCATTTGGGCAAAGTAATGCACAGGCTGTAATTGGAAAACTTGATCAATTTTCTTTTTTCCACCTCCATAGTAATTACAGTATATTCTACTAATAGCTAGCGGTCAAGACAAATTAATATTTTCTAATGACTCCCCTGACTTTGCCCTGAATTACTACCCTGTTTTTGGCAAAATGCATCGGTTTCATGGAGCGATTGGCGGGTTGAAGCCTAATGCCGCTTTTTTCGTTGTAAAATCTTTTAAGAGTGGCTTTTTCGTTGTCAATTAGTGCCACTATGATGTCGCCGTTTCTGGCATTGGCGGTTTGTTCAATGATTACATAGTCGCCGTCCAATATGCCGTCATCGACCATGGATTCGCCGCGAACTTTTAGGGCAAAAGTTTTTTTACCCATCATGTCGCGGGGAATGTCTATAGTGTCTCCGGTGCGGATAGCTTCGATAGGTTTTCCGGCATCTATTACCCCCTCAAGAGGAATCTCAAAGGTGTCAAACTGCGAAGCAAAAGAAGGGGTGAGCTGAAGCGAACGAGCCGAAACGGCTTCGCGGGTTAAATAGCCCTTCTCCTCTAAAATGTTGATATATTCGGCTACCGTGCCGGTTGAGGTAAACTCAAAATAATATGCAATCTCACGAAAACTCGGCGCGTAGCCGTTTTCGTCGATAAAGCTTTGGATAAATTCAAATATTTCTTTTTGGCGCTTAGTTAGGGCCTCGGCCATACTCCCCCTTTTTGTCACATTACAACGCCGTCGTTGAATGGACCTAAATTAAATAAATTGTTCGCTATTTGTTCGGTCATACTTTTATTATACCAAACAAAACCCGAACAGTGTCAAGCGGCAATTTTTGACAGACCAAAATTATATGTATGGTAAACAAATATTAAAAAAACTTCGGGCCGCTGTGATCTGTGATTCACAGCGGCCCCGGAAATCTGACACAGTGCGTGTCAGAGGATTGCACGCTTATACTGCGCCCAGTCGCAAAGACAGACTCTCATTGCGGGTTACCGGATATCGCCAGCTCCTATCCGCAACAGAGAAAGCTCTGCTTTTTGCCCCTCCTAGTAAGGGGCGGGATCGTCGGATGCTAGGCCGTAGCGATCGTCGTCGCGCTGGCTGCTTCGCCCTTGATGGTCGCCGAGTCCTTGTTGCACCGTCGTCTCATGTGTACCTCTCCTATGGCGCAAACTTTCACTTGTTGCGCCGTAAGGCTTCGATACAGCACCGGCTAAGAAGCTGCTTGTGTGGCATCACTGACATAGGTTGGGTGCCGAGCCATCCATTGGTATGCACTCGGCAACAGTGCCAAGTTGTGTGCCAAACTGTGTGTCAAGTACCCATCTAACTGGACAAATTAGTGCTCACTTTTTCTCTTAATAG
>CAYNIX010000006.1:0-17025 GCA_964397535.1 uncultured Candidatus Saccharibacteria bacterium
CCAGGCCGGTATAATTTCCAAAATGCATAGCGGCAGATGCGTTGAGCATTATCTGACTCCAAGTGGCGCGCAAACGGTTGAAATAATTAAAGAATATATAATCTAATTGGAGATAATATGTATGTTCTATCCTTACTATTTTTGCTTCCGGCCTGCTATATTTTTTATGTATCGGTGATGTGGATAAGTCAAAAAATTACTAAAAATAATAGGATCCACAGAACCAAAAAGGCATTATTGCTATTGCTTTTGGTAATAATAGCTCTGGCCTTTGCCCACCAAATCGGCTTTTTTTTGATGAGAACCGAATCTAGACCATCTTTTTGGCTTTACTCACTACTCTATTTTTTGGCTTTGGATATTGTCGCCGCTTACACCTTTTTGGTTATTAAGGCCACAAACAGTCGAAAAAACATTACTAAACTGCTCCTTTATACAATAATTGGCGCAACATTTATTCCCGCCGGTTTATGGTTTTATAATGTAGCGAATTTGGGAGTTTATGACGGAAAATTGGGCTTTAGCAAGCAACAGGCGCAGAAGTTGGTGGATACATACATCGGTCCCGATCTAAACAATGTGTTCAAAGAGGCCAAGAAAGATGGGGACAATTGGTTGATTAGCGAAGGTATCAAAACCAAAGATCTTTCATATGAGGTTTTAATCGAATACAAAGTCAATCAGGCAAATGGCGAGGTGGCTGATACTACTGGGGATAGAAAAGTATCTTTAGAAATTATAAAATCAACTAAAGTACCGGCTGATCAGGTAGAAGTAATGCTTTTTGCCGATATGGCCAAAGAGGATGATAAACAAAACTGGAAAGCGGTAAATTATAATATTACGGATAGCTTTGGAAAAACCGTAATTAATATGCCAGATGACACAAGCAATTATCACCTTATGGTTAAAGACTGCGCTTTCTCTTGCCAGGATTTTTATTTTAAATTCAAGTCTCCGATTAAAGATTCATACCAAATAATACTCAATCCGCTGTCGGAGCAAAATATTGTAGAGCTATAAAACCTTTTTATTTTTTATAATATATATAACTATCATAATCCAATAATTGGCATGAACATACTCTGATATTATACTCGTTGAAATATGAACGATCGTCGATATTTCAACGAGTATAAGAATGTTTGGAACGAGGGTGGCTAGAAGTAGCCGGAGAGTGGTTGGAGATGAGTCTGAAATTGGGTTTTTAAATAATAATTGCTAAACGATCTCTTTTAGTCCGATGGTCAGGCTGGGAGTGGATTATTCGTAGATTTTCACCAATTTTCGCTAAAGATCAAACTTATCGTTTAATTAGAGCCCTCACTTTAAATTTACTGAGGTAAGGGACGTTTATAACTACGATATCAAATTGATATTTTTTACCATGGGAGGTATGATCGAATAAGCATGTCCAAAGAAGAAGCAAAAAAGAGATTGGAGCAATTGCGGGCGGAGATCAATGATCATCGCTACCGTTATTTTGTTGAGGACAAACCGGTAATTTCCGACTCGGTTTATGATTCCCTGTTTCATGAATTAATGCGACTCGAAGAGGAATATCCCGATCTTGTGACTTTTGACTCTCCGAGCCAACGAATCGGTGCCAAACCTGCGGAAAAGTTTGCCAAAGTTACTCATGCGAGCCGGATGTACTCCATAAATGATGTTTTTGATTTTAATGAACTTGCCAAGTGGCAGGACAGATTGATCAAGCTTGGTGCCGGGAAAGCTATCGAGGATGGCGGTTATTACTGCGAGTTGAAAATGGACGGATTAGCTGTTTCTTTGATTTACGAAAAAGGACTTTTTGTACGGGGAGCGACTAGAGGGGACGGAATGGTGGGGGAGGATGTGACAAATAACCTAAGAACAATAAATAGCATTCCGCTAAAATTAGTAGAAAGTAAAAAGTTAAAAGGGAAAAGCGGGTGCATTGATAGCATGCTATGCAGCCGAGGTAAAGACGGTGTTTTTCAAGGCAGATTTGAGGTTCGGGGGGAGGCGTTTTTGTCCAAAGCCGATTTTGAAAAGTTAAATATTGAACGAGGCAAGGCCGGTTTGCCGCTTTATGCCAACCCGCGAAATATTGCGGCTGGCAGTATTCGCCAGCTCGATCCTAAAGTAACCGCAGAGAGAGATCTGGAATTTTACGTTTATGCCGTGTCGAATAAAATAGGTCTCAAATATCACTCCGAAGAGCATGAATTGGCGGAGCATTTAGGCTTCAAAGTAAATAAAAACAATCGCCATTGCCGCGATCTTAAAGAAGTTAAGGAATATTTAAGCCACTGGAGAGAAAAACGCCACAACTTGCCCTATCAAACCGACGGAGTGGTAGTGGTACTTAATGATAAAAAGGCTTTAGAGCGTTTAGGGGCCGTTGGAAAGGCTCCAAGGGGCATGATAGCCTATAAATTTCCGGCCGAAGAGGCCCAAAGCGTTGTTTTGGACATCTTGGTTCAAGTTGGCAGAACCGGCAAATTGACTCCGGTAGCTATTATGAACCCGACTATCGTCGCAGGTTCTACCGTTTCTAGAGCTACGCTTCATAATGCCGATGAAATTGAACGCAAGGATATTCGTATCGGTGATACTGTAATTATCCGTAAAGCAGGCGATGTCATTCCAGAAGTGGTCGAGCCCATTAAAAAAATGCGTACCGGCAAGGAAAAAAAATTTCAAATGCCCGAAAAATGTCCTGTATGTGGAGGACCGGTGATAAAAAAAGCGGGCGAAGTAGATTATTATTGTGCTGATGCGAATTGTTCGGTACGCGAGATGCGGCAACTGCAATTTTTTGTCTCTAAGAATGCATTTGATATTGATGGCTTAGGGCCGAAAATTCTACAACAACTGGTAGCTTCCGGTTTGGTGAGCGATGCTTCAGATCTTTTCGAGCTTAGCGAAGGCGATTTGGAACCGCTAGAACACTTTGCCGAAAAATCGGCCTCAAATATTATTGAGGCAATTGAAAGTAGCAAGAAAATCTCACTTGAAAGATTTATATATGCCTTAGGTATCCGCCATGTGGGTAGTGAAACAGCTCGAGATATTGCAGCACAATTTGGTCGTATTGAAGCAATTTTAACTGCTAAAAGAGGGGATTTCGAAGCAATGTATGGGGTGGGCCCAAAAGTGGCAAAAAGTATAGCCGATTACTTTGAAAATAAACGAAATCGTGAATTTATTAATAAACTAATAGCACGCGGCGTAAAAATTTCCGATTATAACTCCCCCATTCAATCGCAAAAATTAGGGGGTAAGTCATTCGTGGTTACCGGAACTTTAGAGAGTATGACGCGAGATGATGCTCATAAAAAGATAGTGCAGTTGGGCGGCAAAGTCTCCTCTTCGGTAACTTCTAAAACCGATTATTTGGTAGTGGGAGCCGATGCCGGGAGCAAGCTTGAGAAGGCTAAAAAATTCGGCACAAAAATTCTAAGTGAAAAAGAATTTATAGAGCAAATCGGCTGAATATATAAATATTTTTTAACGTAGTAGACAGTATATACCAGAAGTGGTATATTTTTGATTGTGGGAATAAGTAGCCTGGTTTTGGCTATACTGTACCTATCTTTTTGAAGGGGGTGGCTGATATGCCACTTGAGCTTCTGATGGTCGGGGGTTGCGAGAAAATCGGCAGAGGGAACTGCCTAGCGCTGAGGAGTGTTGGTGACAGCAAAGCAGTCATGTACGACTGCGGGGGTATGCAATGTTTCGATATGCCCATCGGCTGTAAACCTGACAAGATGGACTTCTCCCTGGTTGATCCCGAAGAACTCAAGGCGGTTTACATCACTCACGGCCATCTTGACCACATCGGGGGACTTGCCGATTTGGCGGAGCATCTGGGTGCCAATGGAGAAAAGAAGAAGTTTCCGTTACTGGGAACTATGTTCACCCAAGGCTGCATCCGGCAGGAGTTTGAGGACAACAAATTCCGCTCTCCTTTGGAGTCTAGAGTGCACCACATCTACGATCGAGAAGGCATCAACGGCAACAAAGATATGCGAGGAAGTTTTACCACTTCGACGTTGCACGTTGACCACACCATACCCCAAGCAGTCGGTTTTCTTACGCTGTGGCAGGCTCCCGGAGGACGCAATTACCGCTTGCTTCATTTGGGTGATTTTCGCCTTGGGGAGCTGTGGCAGTCGATTTTGACGGATCCCGTGGGAGCAGGGGTTTATCGTCCGGATGTGTTGTTTTTGGACTCATCCGGGGCCGATAGACCGGGCAAGACCCCGCCGGAAGAAGACGGTGTCAAAGAGATCCTCCATATCCTCAAACGACACCCCGGGCAAAACGTGATACTGGCCTGTTTCTCCACCAATGTCGGGAGATATAGGGAGGTGATTGATAGACTCGAGGAACCGCGCAATGTGGAAATTCGGGGCTATTCAATGGGACAGAAGATGGCTCTAGCCAGCGGTATGGGGTTGTTTCGGCCACTAAGGAGACAGAGTTATCCAAAGAACGTGCCTGCGCTTATTATTATGACAGGCGCCCAAGCTGAAAGCTACAGCGCTTTGTGGAGCTACGTTTACGGCAACGGCCAAAGCGTCGAGAGTTTCGACCCAAGCGTGGTTATAGTTCTTAGCGCGAGGGTCATTCCCGGCCACGAGGATGCAGTGCGTAACTTGGTGCGCCATGCACGTTCGCAAATGAACGAGTCGGGCAGGGTATATGCCAGCATGAATTCGCCACAAGACATTGGGGCGCATGAACTGCTGGAAGTCTCTCCTTCGGGGCACTGCTGTGCTGATGACCTGACCGAGGTTATCGACACACTCAAGCCGCGTTTGGTGGTGCCAATACACGGCGATAAGGCAATACGAAGCGCCCTCGCTGATATAGCTAGGAGCGTAAAGGGCACCGAAGCAGTGTTGGTTGAGGACGGCGAGGTTTTCGAACTAGTCAGCTAAGCGAAGGGAGGGAAAGCAGCAGGAGGCCCCAAGCGGGGCCTCCTTTAAGTAGTTTAATATAAATTCGATAAACGAGAGTGCCCCTTCCTGCGAGCAGGAAGGGGCATGATTCTCCGGAGCTGTTATTTCTGCCCCGGGAATGTTGACGGTGTGAACCGGGGTTTTGGGGGTCGCCCATGCTGCCCTTTGCGGCAGCTATCTGAGCATTCCTTTCTGATGCCGGCCAGTTTCAGCAAAATCGGTGGAACGGGCAAGGAAGGATTGTCGAGGCGGATGTTTTCCACGGCACTCCTGAAGGCTCCCGGCGTACTGTGGCACTGGATGACCACGTCATCGGCTACCAGCGTGAGGGAAATCAGCCTTCTATTATCTCGACGGGCGATGATTTGGCCCCTTCCCCGCGTGGTTAAGGCGCCAATCATCCATGCGACCTTCCTTGTGTACGAATCGCTGGGATTACCATCCATGGCAATGATCGCGTGGGCTTCGAAGTTAGCTTGCTGCGCTGCCCACATCAACTCCATTTTCGACTCGCCTAGAGATGAGCCGAGCGCTGTCACCGAGTTAAGTGCCAAGCCAACCACCCTCCTAGGGTTTGTGGGGTCTTGTTAATAAAATTATATCATTTAAGTATATACTTATAAAAGTTGAAGTTGGGGATAAATAGTGCTAGGATAGAAAAAGAGATTCGCACACAAATTTATGACACAAATAGCCACAAGTTGTGCTAATGATTGTTTTATTTGTGCAGATTGGTGTTATTGGTTTGTGTATTAATATCCTCAGATTATTATGGCGAAATTATCTATACAAGACGTTGAACACATTGCCAATCTTTCGAAGCTTGAATTATCCCGTGCCGAGAAAGAAAAATTTGCCGAGCAATTATCGAGTATTCTGCAATACGTGGAAGAATTAAACAGTGTAGATACTCGCGATGTTGAAATTACGGCTCAAGTGACGGGTTTAAACAATGTAGCTGTCCTTGATGAAACCGAGAACGGCAAAATGGACTATGAAAAAATTAAAGCCAATGCCCCAGAATTTAGGGGCGATAGCTTTGTAGTGCCGGGAGTTTTCGGGGAATAATGTAAAATTCAAAATATTTGTCTCGAGTAAACCGAGAGGTTAAAGATCAAAATGACAATGAAAAATTCAAATTTATACGAACTTTCAATAAAAAAGGCCTCCGACATGCTGTGTTTGGGGGAAATCAGCTCTTTAGAGCTGACTAAATCATGTCTTGATCGGATTGAGAAACTGGAGCCGAAGGTTGATGCTTTTATTACTGTTACCAAAGATCTTGCTTTAAAACAGGCAAAAGCAAGTGATGAGCGTCGCAGGGCCGGTAAACCATTATCAATCATCGACGGTATTCCAATAGCCATTAAGGATCTTTTTTGCACCAAGGGAGTACGTACTACGGCGGCTTCAAAAATTCTGGATGATTTCGTGCCTCAATTTGAATCTACTGCCACGCAAAAGCTCTGGGAGGCCGGCGCTGTTTTAATCGGTAAAACCAATCTTGATCAATTTGCCATGGGATCGAGTACTGAAACCAGCGCTTATAAAACTACTAAAAATCCCTGGGATCTAAGCCGAGTTCCGGGTGGATCGAGTGGCGGCAGTGCGGCGGCAGTGGCGGCGGATATGTGTATTGCTGCGCTTGGCACAGATACGGGTGGAAGTATCCGCCAGCCGGCATCGCTTTGCGGAATAGTAGGCTTAAAGCCGACTTACGGTAGGGTTTCCCGTTATGGAGTAATGGCCATGGCATCGAGCCTTGATACCATTGGGCCAATGACCAAAACGGTGGAGGATGCGGCCATACTCTTGAGTATAATTGCCGGGCGCGATAAATATGATGGAACCACTTTGCTAAATCCGGTGCCGAACTACACCAAATCATTGGGCAGGGAAATTAAAGGATTAAAAGTCGGAGTACCCAAGGAATTTTTCGGTCAAGGTATGGATAGTGAAGTTGATAAAATTGTACGCACAGCCATTGATTTTTATCAAAAAGCGGGCGCGGAAATTATCGATATCAGCTTGCCCAGTGTTAAATACGCCCTAAGTGTTTACTACATTATAATGCCGGCTGAAGTAGCCTCCAATTTGGCAAGGTACGACGGAATACGTTATGGTCATTCGACGATAAAAGGCGAAAGGAAAAAGGAAAAAGGAAAAAGTTTAGAGGAAGTATATATTAATAGTCGGACAGAAGGATTTGGCGATGAGGCTAAGAGGCGAATTATGCTCGGAAATTATGTCTTATCATCCGGTTATTACGATGCATATTACAAAAAAGCTCAAGCAGTCAGAACTTTGGTTAAGCGTGATTTTGAAAAAGCATTCAATCAGCCAGCTGGCGGAGTTGATGTCATGATTACTCCTGTCTCTCCTACCGCTGCATTTAAAATCGGAGAAAAAGCTGACGATCCCCTAACCATGTATTTAAGTGATATTCATACAGTGCCGATTAATCCCGCCGGTGTGCCGGCTATGAGTGTTCCTGCCGGATTTACTAGCTCCGGCTTACCGGTAGGCATTCAGCTCATCGCCCCGCAATTAGGAGAGGAAATACTTTTTCAAACCGCAGATTTTTTTGAACGACATAATAAAATCAATAATAAACCAAAAAATTTATAAACATTATCACACGCCCGCCTGCTGGCGAGGCAGGGAAGGACACGGTTTAAACACGGTTGACTGTGAATAAAATATGGGAAAAAATCAGCGGGAACGCAAAGCTCGGAGGGTTGAAGCGGAAGAAAAATTAAAGCACGAAATAGAATCGCGTCGTAGCGGCAAAAGTTTTTGGAGCAGGTTTTGGGCTAAACCGATATTTTGGATTTATACCGCTTGCCTACTTGCTTTAATCGCATATCCGGTTTATGGGCGGGTTTTAACGGTACGGGAAATTCAAAAACATGACGAGGCGGTAATTCATACTTCTCTCGGCGACATAACTATCAAATTATACAATTCCGATGCCTCCAAGACTGCAGAAAATTTTGTGTTGCTGTCGCAAAGAGGCTATTACAATAATTTGATTTTTCATCGCGTAGTTAAGGACTTTATGATTCAGGGCGGCGACCCAAGCGGAGACGGTAGCGGTGGCGAAAGCGCTTGGGGCGGGGAATTCGATGATGAAATAAATGCCACATATTTGGGATTAGAGCAAATTAATGTCAGTGAAGCATATTATCTCCAGGGTTTGTATGATCCTACAGAACTTTCAGGGTCCGGCAACATGAATCTAAAAGAATTTTATGAATCTAAGGGCTATACCTACAACAACAAATTGCATTCACACAAAATGGTCAAGGGCAGCGTGGCCATGGCAAATTCCGGGCCAAACACCAACGCCAGCCAATTTTTTATCGTAACAGGGGAAGAGCAAAAACATTTAGATGGCAAACATACCGTATTCGGAGAAGTGGTAAGCGGTATGGATGTAGCTGTGGCGATTTCGGAAGTTGAGACTGATTCTGAAACCAATAAACCGATTAGCCCCGTAACGATTTTATCGATTGAGATCAAATAGCTATCCGTGGAAAGAGATGCTATTAAAATTGATTCAAAATTTAAAATTCAAAAATCAAAATTATGGAAGAAAACATTTTTTGATATCTAATCTGTCATCTTAATCTCTCGGAGATACTCGAGACAAGTCTTTAATTTTTACATTTTTATTTTTCTTGAAGGCATGAGTAATTATCAACACAAAAAACCGTATAGCAAAAAATACCAACCGACCATTTTGGAAGTGATAATTATTGGTTTGGGAAAGGCATTGTGGTGGCTTATTACTTTGCCATTTAGGGGCCTTAAAATAAGCAAAAAAAATATATCCGCGGAAAATAAACAGTATATTGTAAATAAGCGTGGCGAGATTGAAAATATGTTGAAATCGGAAAATATTCATGAGTTGCGGCAAGCGGTGCTGGAAGCCGACAAATTGGTTGATTATATTTTAAAAATTAAAGGCTATAGCGGAGAGTCCTTCGCCGATCGTTTGAGATTTGCCGAGAAATTTATAGATGGAGCTACTTATCAAGCCCTGTGGGATGGCCATAAAATAAGAAATCAGATCGCCCATGATGATAATAACCATTCAAATTCCTCGCTAAGGGAAGCTACAATAAAATTATTAACATACTGCAGGTTGTAATGACGGAAATGTTGGTTCCGGAAATTTTGATAGAAGAGGAAAAATCGCAAATTATTGGGGAAATTGAACAATATGCTAATTTTTGTGTCATGATTGCATCGGGCGAATATAGTGAGACATTTCTAACAAAACAGTTGGCCGAATCGGGGAATGCGGATGCTATCAATCGTTTGTTGCGCATACAAAATTATAATCAAGCCTTAACTTTAGAAATTAGCAGAGCGGAATTTAGCGACCAAGAGAAAAAAATTTTGAGTCTTATACTTAGCCAGAAAGATCTTTCGAAAGTTAGTTTTGATTTTCGACTGGCGGAAGATAGAAACGATTCGCAGACAACGCTTGCCGTATTTTCTACTGATACTCTAGCCACATTCCTGAAAAAAATTATATCAATTAAAAAACATATGGAAAAATATAAAGTAGATTAAAGAAATTTCGGAGTAATGGTTATGGATGATTTTATAACTACAATCGGTTTAGAAATACATGTTCAGCTTGCCACTAAAAGCAAAATGTTTTGCAGGTGCGACAACCAATCGGTAGATGCCAAGCCCAATATAAACGTTTGTCCGCGCTGTTTAGGCATGCCGGGTACTTTACCAGTAGCTAATAAGCAGGCTATCGAGTGGACCATTAAAACCGGCTTGGCACTCAATTGCCAAATACCGGAAACATCCAAATTTGACCGCAAACATTATTTTTATCCTGATTTGCCGAAAGGGTACCAGATCAGCCAATATGATCAGCCGCTGTGCGTAGGAGGAGAACTTAAGATAAAAGTAGATAGAGAAAAAGAGAAGGTAATAAAGCTAAATAGAATTCATCTTGAAGAGGACGCGGGAAAACTGGTGCACAAGAGTGGGGATTCATTGGTTGACTTAAATAGAGCCGGCACGCCGTTAATGGAAATTGTCACGGAACCTTGCATTGAGTCCCCAGCGGAAGCCAAAGCGTTTTTGCAGGAGCTTCAACTTTTGGTGCGTTACCTTAAAGTTAGCGAAGCTTCTATGGAAAAAGGGCACCTAAGGTGTGATGCCAATATATCAGTTCAGCTCAAAAATCAAAGTTCAAAGATCAAAACTAAAGAAGAAGACACTATTTTTGAAAGTTCCGAGATAGTAGAAATTAAAAATCTAAACTCGTTTAAGTTTGTAGAGAAGGCGTTATTATATGAAGAGGGAAGGTTGCGCGACGAATATCCAAATTGGCCCAATAAGCGCAAAAAAGTAACACGCGGCTTTGATTCCGACAAGGGGGCGACATATGCACAAAGGCAGAAGGAGGAAGCGAGCGATTACCGCTATTTTCCGGAACCCGACGTACCACCCATAACAGTTAAAAGTGAAAAGTTAAAAGTGAAAAGTGGGGAAGGTAAATTTGATTTGGAAAAAATTAAAGAAAGCATTGGGAAATTGCCCAGGGATTTGCGTCAACATTTGAAAAATAATGAAATTCCGGAGCATGTGGCGGAGAAAATTGTCAGCAATCCGGATCATGCCTGGTATCTTGCGGACAGCGAGAAATTGGAAAAAGAATTGGCGCTTTGGGTGACAGAGGAGGTTAACGCGCAGATAAATAATCACAAAATTAGCTATGCTGAATATCGCAAAAAAGTGCCTATCACTCATTTGGCTGACCTGCTGGCTTTTGTAAAAGCCGGAAAAATTTCAAATTCTGTTGCCAAAGATGTTTTCTGCGAAATGGTAAAATCCGGTCAAAGAGCGGCTGAAATTATTAAAAAACAAGGTCTGGAACAGATGTCGGACAGCGATCAGCTGGCCCGAATTGTTGCGGAAATTATTGAAGAAAACCCCAAAGAAACAGAGCGCTTAAAAGCCGGAGAAACGAAATTGATAGGGTTTTTTGTGGGATTGGCAATGAGGAAATCTCAAGGAATGGCTAATCCTAAAGTAATAAGCTCAATACTGGCCGAACAAATAAAGGAGGAATAAATATGTGGAGTGATTTAATCAATCGTTTTGCCCAGCCGATAATAAATTTTTGGCCGCTTTTACCAAAAATTATTTTAGGATTGTTTGTGGGGGCGGTTGCTATTAAAATTTTGCTTGAAATTGTACAAAAGCTTTTAAAAGTCGGCCGGGTTCCTAGAACTTTAATTGACATTATTGCATCTTTGGGAGCTATCATATTATGGATAATGCTGCTTTCCGAAGTAGCGAAATTTGTTGGCCTCTCTTCAATCGCAGTAACTATCTCGGGCTCTTTGGTTGTTTTGGGTTTTGCTTTAGCAAATGGCGCAACTGCGTTAACCAGCGATGTAATTTCTGCCTTTTTTCTGGCTAAAGACAGGGACTTTAATATCGGCTATACTATAAAAACGGCTGATATTGAAGGCGAGATAATAAAAATAGATGTCAGGAAAATTCGTGTTAGAGGCAAGGACGGCAAGCTCTTTGTTATACCAAATGCAAATTTAGATCGCAACGGATGGTGCGTGATCGATAGAGGAGATAACCATAAGTAGAGTTCTAAGCAAATATTCAGAAAACAAAAATACCATATAGAAAAAAGGAGAAAAATGCCAAAAATCGAATACGAGGATAAGACCAATATTTTGCAACAAAAACCGCACAGGAGCCGATCAAAACCTTTCGGCATGGCGGCTGCGGTAGTATTGGTAAGCTTGGTAGTGGGCTTAATCGGCGGTATGGGAGGGATTTATCTGCTTTCTTACGATAACGGCAAATTGGCCGAAAAGCTTAAACTAAAAAATGCCATTGAAATGCCGATTTCTACAACCAAAACCGAGAAATTGATTTTGGAAGAATCAAACGGTTTTATCGATGTTTCAAACAAAGTGTCTCCAAGCGTAGTTTCAATCGTATCCAAACAGGTTTTGCAGGATATTTTTGGCAGAACATATGAATCTAGCGGTGCGGGAACCGGTTTTATTATCACTAACGATGGTATGATTATTACCAACAAACACGTGGTTTCCGATGAAAATACCCAATATACGGTAGTACTTTCAGACGGCAGGAGTTTTGATGCCGAAGTAAAATCCAGGGATCCATATTTGGATTTTGCGGTCATTAAAATCGATGCTAAGGATTTGCCGGTAGTTGAATTGGGAGATTCGGATGTTATGCAAGTGGGGCAGTGGGTGGTAGCAATCGGCAACGCACTTGGCCAGTTCCAAAACACTGTTACCGCCGGAGTGGTTTCAGCCAAAAACCGTCAGATAACCGCTTCCGATCAAACCGGGCAGAACTCCGAAACTTTGGATAATTTAATTCAAACCGACGCGGCTATAAATTCCGGTAATTCCGGGGGTCCTTTGGTAAATCTATCCGGCCAAGTGATCGGTATTAACACCGCTGTAGCTTCTTCGGCGCAAGGTATTGGGTTTGCTATTCCCATCAATAGCGTAAAAAGCGCTATTGATAGCATCAACAAGACCGGTAGAATCATACGTCCATATCTGGGTGTGAGATACGTGGCGGTCACGGCGGATATTGCCAAACAGAATAATTTAAGTGTAGATTATGGCGCTCTAATTATCCGTGGTAGCGGTTTAACTCAATTTGCGGTGATACCGGGATCACCGGCCGATAAAGCCGGCTTAGTTGAAAACGATATTATTCTTGAGGTCAACGGACAAAAAATAGACGAAAATCATGGTCTGGTAGCCCAAATATCAAAATATAATGTTGGCGATGAGGTCACCCTGAAAGTCTTATCCAAGGGCAACGAAAAAACAGTTAAAGTAAAGCTTGAGGAGATGAAATAAATTAACTGCACGGCTAAACACGGATGAAAAATCATAGGGATATTGACTGATAAATAAAGGTTGTCATGACTACTTATAAATAGCTGTTAAGTATTTTTATAAAAAAGCCGGATTGATCATTTGGATGGCTAGCATAGATGAAATCTTCTGTCTGGCTTTGTCTTTATACAAATATTTAAGATTAAATAAAAACCGCCCCACAAGACAATCGGGCGGTTTTTATTATTTAAAGAGCAGCTGATATTATTTTTGGTTGCCGCGCCGCGTGTTTCAAAAACACAGCGGCGCGGTCAGTTCGAACTACGCGGGTTGAACGGTTTCGATCTTTGCACGGCGCGACCCTCCCTTAGGTCTAGTGATGTGATGGTGCTGCGGCTCGAAGCTGACAACGGTCAGCCTCGGGGGCCCATTGCCTGATGCATTGATCTTAACTGTGGTTCCGCACTCACCGCAGAGACCCTCTGCGGGGCGTGAGGTGCGAGTGAATTTCACTCTACGACCCCGACACTCTGGAGAGTGGCAGAAACCGATCGGCTTCTCGCGTACCATGAGAGGCGGCATGCTTTCACCTCCTCTCCCGCGTGTTCGAGACCACTTTATCACATAGATAAAAAAAATCAATAGTAAATAACCTAAATTCGAAAACCTAACCTTTTTCTGATGCTAGGTATAATTTAATTAGCATATAAATTTTAGAAAAATAATTTTTATAAACCTTAAATCATTCTTGGACAACACAGGTATAGCTATCGGATTTAGATCTCATATCTGTCTGCGCAAATATAAATTGTTTACAATATTATATTAACCATATTATATTAAACATCAAAATTATAGTTAACTATCAAACAACAAAAAAATATATCATATATGTACGATCGTACATATATGATATATTTAATGTTTTGAGATTTGGAAAAAAGCATCCCATTGCGAGTCATTGCTAATGCGTGAAATTTTTAAATTTAGTTTTTTACAAAACGAAAATATCATTTTATCATGAGAATTATTAGCTTCAATAAATGCGATACCGCTATCATTAAGTTTTAATGGCAGTAGCTGTATTAGCTTTTTTATCAAACTAAAGCCCCTATTTTTTGCATATAGTGCTATTTCCGGCTCATAATTCAATTCCTGATTTTGTGCTAGATTTTGGATTCTAAATTTTTTAACCTGTTGATCCAGATAGGGTAGGTTGGCGATAATCAAATCAAATTTATTTGGTAGTTTGGGATTATCAAATAAGTCGGAATGGAAAAATCGTATATTATCGTATATTTCATATTTTCTGGCATTTTTCTTGGCGACTTCAAGAGCTTTTGGGGAGATGTCGGTGGCAAAATATTTAGCAGGTAGCGAGTAAGTGGTAGACGGTAGATTTTTAACTATTGAAATAATTATGCAGCCACTTCCTGTCCCGATATCCAAAATAGCTTTTAGCTTATAGCTTTTAGCTTGTAGAAATTCGAGCGCTTTTTCGACCAAAATTTCGGTCTCGGGGCGGGGGATTAGGACATTCTTATTAACTATAAAATCGAGCCCGTAAAATTCCTTATGGCGGGTTAGGTAAGCTACCGGTTCACCCTTTTTGCGACGGCGAATTAAACGGCGTAGTTTTTGATATTGGGCGTTGGTGAGTAAATAATCAGAGTGCGTAAAAATAAAAGACTCGTCATTTTCAATCACGTGTTTCAAAAGGACTCTGGCATCTAATTCAGCCGTTTTAAGGCCACAGTTTGATAGTTCGATTATGGATTTTTGTAAAATATTTTTTAGCGTCATTCATTTTGAGACAAAAGGCGTTTTTGGTCCTCGCTGGCAAGTGAGGAGATAATTGCTTCGATATCACCCGCCATAATTTTTTCTATAGAGTGCCAAGATTGATTAATGCGGTGGTCGGTAACGCGGTCTTGGGGAAAATTGTAAGTGCGGATTTTTTCGCTTCTATCGCCGCTTCCAATTTGAGATCTACGAGCATCACCGCGCTCGCGTGACAATCTATCCTGTTCGTCGGCTAGCAACCTTGAGCGCAAAATATTCATGGCTTTAGCCCGATTTTTGAGCTGGCTCTTTTCATCTTGGCAGGTAACAACCATACCAGAAGGCAAGTGGGTGATGCGGACGGCAGAATCGGTAGTGTTAACGCTTTGGCCGCCGGGGCCACTTGAGCGGTAGACGTCTACGCGAATATCTTCCGGCTTGATTTCAATATCGGCTTCCTCGGCTTCCGGCAATACCGCAACGGTGATGGTGGAAGTATGAATTCTACCCTGTTTTTCTGTTTCCGGCACGCGCTGTACCCTGTGAACGCCACTTTCGTATTTCATTTTTGAATACACGTTGCGGCCTTTAAGCGAAAAAGCGATATATTTTAAACCGTTAATGCCGGTATTTTGCGAAGACAGAACCTCGATTTGCCAATTGTTGGATTCTGCATAGCGGCTATACATACGAAAAATTTCTGCGGCAAATAATTCGCTTTCATCTCCGCCGGCGGCGGGGCGGATCTCCACGATAACATTTTTTTTATCGTCAGGATCTTTGGGCAACAAGGAAAGTTCGAGTTCATTGCGCAGTGCTTCAACTTCACTTTTTAAATCATCCGATTCGGCATGGGCGATCTCTTTTAATTCCTCGTCTTCCCCGGCCAATATTTGTTCGTTTTCGGCCAGGCTTTTTTGCAACATAAAATACCGCTCGATGTTTCTAGCAAGAGGCTCTGTTTCGGATTTTTCTTGAGAGATTTTACCAAGCTGCGCCGGATCGGATAACATAGCCGGGTCGCCTAACTTTTGTTCCAGAGCGTAAAAATCGTCTAATATTTTTTGTAGCTTGTCATTCATTCTATTTGGTTGTGTATAATCACAAATCACTTTCACAAATTTTCACAAATACTATATAACAAGTCGTTTAATAATTACTCCATCAGTTCCGAAACAGAAAATTAGGCCAACCTCCAACTTATAGAATTTTAGATAATTTAAGACTTGTGCTGTATCCTTCTTAAATATTTCATTTCTAGATTTGATCTCGACAATGATCTTTTCTTCAATTAAGAAATCCAATCTGTATGCCCCGACAATTTTACCATTGTATTTTAGATTGCAGTATACTTCTTTTTGATATTTCAGCCCATTTTCTTCTAGCTTTTCTTTGAAAACATTTTGGTAGATTTTTTCTGAATAACCGGAGCCTAAGGTGTTATAGGTCTCGAATGCAATGCCTATCAGCTTTTTACTAAGCGGTCCTTCTTTTATTTCATTTGTGTCTATTTGTGACATTGATTTGTGGAAGTACACAACATTAACAATAAAAACCAGCTCGATTGCTCTCGCTGGCTATATTATATCAAAAATAGTTATTTATTATCTGTAATTGCTTCAGGTTTTTCTATTTTTACAGTATTTGCAACTGTTTCTTTTGGTATGCTTGTGCTATTTTTCTGTGATTCTGTTTTTTTGTGTAGATCGGCAGCTGCCATGCGTTTTTTAAATTTATCAACACGGCCCGCAGTATCAAGAAGTTTTTCCTTGCCTGTATAAAAAGGGTGGCAGAAAGAGCAAATTTCTACATGGATGGCTTTTTCGGTGGAACCCACGTCAAAACTAGCGCCACAAGCGCATGTGATTTTGGCATCGGGGTAATAAGTTGGATGAATATCTTTTTTCATAGTAATATTCAGATAAAGATTGAACCCACGCGGAATAGCGCGAAATTAATTGGTACAACGAATATACATTAGCATGTTTTATTAAAACGGTCAAGCCACCCGGGGAGGGGTGGCTTATGGGTGCGGTTCAGAAAGACTGATTGGGAGAAAGTCTACTTCCCCCAAAGGGCTAGGTTTGCCCCGATGATCTTGAAACAGATATCGTCGGGGTTGTAAGCATTGGCTACTTGACCCAGTACTCCATATCCGATGAAAAGAATGTTCATACCCATGTCTTTATAAGTTAAGCCAAGCTCTCTCATCTTCTTATGGAGCAAATTCAGAACAAGATTAGCTCCCAATATCTCCATTTTTGTACGAATTTCGGCGAGTTCCCGACGTTCAAAAATGTCAAAAACATCGGGTCGGTAACTCACCTGGATCGTGTGAGAGTTGATGTTGTCTTCCTGCGAAGTTCCCACTATGATGAGCTCTGTGCCAGAGATCGGAAGAGCACACGTCT
>CAYNIX010000007.1:0-4542 GCA_964397535.1 uncultured Candidatus Saccharibacteria bacterium
CTCGTAGCTCGTAGAGCATAGTGGGGTGTTAATCCGTGTAAGCGATCCGCGTCGAAATCACCTCTTTATCTTTTTGGTGATTATATCATTTTAATATATGTATCAATATTTGTCAAGGGCTTTTATGGGGTAATATTTATCAGTACTGGCTTTTCTGCCTTTTCAGCCTACATATTTTGTGTATTTAGCTTAATTGTGTTAGGGTAATTAAAGGCAATCTTTATCATAACAACCCAAACCCACGGAGGCTCCAATGAAAATTGACAACGGTGTAATCGAGTTCGATCCGGTAAAGGAAATCAAAGAACTTGAAGAATTCGGTGATATGATAAGAAAGCCCCTTAAGCTGTCTTGGCTTGGGCAGTACAATCCCCTTGCCACAGTCGTTATCTCCTCTGCTTTAGTGGCAATTATCTTCTCGCTTACCGGTTGGCTAGACCCAAACCTATCGGTACCGCTTGGCACATTGATAGGAGTAGCTATCACCAAACTGGTCGAAGAACCGATGTTAAGGTATTGTCTATGCAAAAAGTACATACCCGCCACTTTGCGGCTGCGACGGGAGATAAAGGCCATCACTCTGGTCAGTCATCGCAAGCAATGGGTAGCCGATCTTACCATCTCTCCCGAAGATCTGCACTTTAGTGTCTGTCCTCTCTCCAAACGACAATGGGAAAACATTATACTTGTATTACGTGTAATGTACCCTACAATCAAAGTGGTTTGGAGAAAGGCACCATGGTGATGAGTACACACAGCCATTCGGATCTCTGTGCCGCCCCGACGATGCCGTCGGGGCGGCACTTCGCATTTTTTAATAAAAAAAGTGAATATCCCACTCTCTTAGGTTATTCGATATAGAACATATTTATCTTCGACCATTTTTAATACGTGTAATTTCTCTCTGTATTTGCCTGTATGGTTACTTTACATATTTTATATTCGCTACTCTCTACTTCTTGCCAACTACTTGCTACTTCACAAATTTACTAACCTAATCCGCCGGCTCAAAATCGGCAGGCGGCATAGAGTCGTAATCGCGTTTTTTATCAAGATCTCGAAAGCGCATTTGCTCCGGCTGGAAAAACAATTCCATGGCTCCGGTGGGGCCGTTCCTATGCTTTTTGATCAGCACCTCTGTTATGCCCTTTCTGTCACTATCTGGATCATAATACTCATCGCGATATAAAAACATGACAATATCCGCATCTTGCTCTATGCTTCCACTCTCACGAAGGTCGGATAGTTGGGGGCGTTTATCGGGACGATGCTCCACAGCACGCGATAACTGCGACAAGGCCACAACCGGAACATTTAGTTCACGAGCCAAACCTTTCAGTGAACGTGAAATTTCGGAAATCTCCTGAACCCGATTGGGATCACCGCTCTTAGATCTCCCCTCCATCAACTGCAAATAATCGATAACTACCAAACCGAGACCGTGCTCCATCTGCAAGCGCCTGGCTTTGGCTCGAATTTCCATTACATTAGCTCCCGGAGTATCGTCGATAAACAAAGAAGCTTCGGAGAGTACGCCCATAGCATAACCGATACGGGGAAAATCCTCGTCGGTTAAATTGCCGGTGCGCAGCTTCCAACTATCAACTCCGGCTTGTGAGGAAAGCAAGCGGTCTACCAATTGCTCTTTGCTCATCTCTAAAGAAAATATACCAACGGGAATTTTGTTTTCGATTGCCACATGCTCGGCAATATTTAGTACAAACGAAGTTTTTCCCATGGACGGGCGCGCCGCTAAAATTATTAAATCAGATTTCTGTAAGCCGGCAGTAATGGCGTCTAAATCCCTAAAGCCGGTAGGCACGCCTCTTAAAGCGCCTTTTTCTTTGTCTTTATGAATTTTATCGATACGGTCAAAAGCCTCCGTTAAAACATCTTTTACCGGTACGAATTTATCTTTCATAAATTTTTGCGACACGGTAAAAAGCGATTGCTCCGCCTTATCCAAAGTATCGGAAATTTCGCCGTCTTCGTCAAAACCGAGTTCGGAAATATTGGAGGCAGCTTCAATTAATCGACGCAAAATTGCTTTGTCGCGGACTATTTGAGCATAATGGACAATATTAGCGGCGCTGGGTGTAGCATTTACGATCTCTGCCAAGTAGCCGGGACCGCCGATTCTATCCAGATGGCCATCGCTTTCCAACTGCTCGTTTAGGGTAATGATGTCGATGGGACGGCGTTTATCAAAAAGTGTCAGCATGGCCTCAAAAATTTCCCCGTGATTGTCATCATAAAAATCGGCGCCGGTAACAATATCAATAATTTTAATCAGGGCGTTTTTATCCAAAAGTACGGCACCCAGAATACTTTTTTCTGCATCAACATTTTGCGGAGGTATCCTAACACCGGCCGGTAGAGCCGCCTTTTTTTTGCCCGACTGATTCTTATTTTTTTTATTGTCTCTTGGTTCGGCCATCTCTTTCCTAATTCAAAATGCAAATATCAAAATTTAAAACTATGGAGGGGGACATTTTTTATTTTAAAATGCCACTTTGATCTCGCGACTTTCTTAAAATAAATTCCATTATTTTTTTATTTTTCTATATTAACTCATTTTCCAAACACCTTTTCTGCCTCATCTGCCAACTCATCATCGCTATGGGATTGCCTCGGTTTAAGTTTGGAAAAATCGGCAATTTCGCAAATCACTCTGCAAGAATTGCCCGTAACGTTGCAGATGACCCCCTCAAGAATGGAAACATTTTTTGCCTCGCTAATTTTGTCTTTATGAAATTTAAATCTTACTCCCAAAACTACTTTACCGCTCTCAACCGCCATCGGTTTGGCATCCCGAAGTAATGCAGCTAAGCTGGAATTTTCCTTTTTTATCTCCCCTATCACATTGCCCCAAGCCTCGAGGGATAAACCAGAAAGCGGCTCTTTGTCGCTCTCGACTTCTTTTGTTTGATCTGGCTCTGCTCTATTTGACTCCTTAACTTTTTTGCTCTCGGTGTTTTCAACCTTGGTAGACACACCCCTATCTTCGACAGCTTGAGTTTTGTGATTTGCGGGGTTTACGGCTTTGGTTTCCGAGAGCAATGCCTTGGGCTCGTTTGGCGCTGCAGGGTTTGATTTTTGATCAGATTTAAGATTTTTTGAACCAATTAAATCCACGGATTCGATTATGGCAACCTCCAGCGCCACCAAGGGGTCTATGGTTTCTTTCATCATCTTCGAAGCCTCAACAAACGACCTGGTTACAGATAGTATTTCAGATTGAGATTTGGCTGTTGATCTTTGCTTGATTTCTTCAAATAAATTATCGATTTTTTGCCTGTTGCTTTCGGTTTCGACAGCTAAAATGCGTCCGGCAACCGCCAAATTTAAAAGTTTTCTTAATACATCGAGGACCAAGCTATTAAGCTGGCCCAAATCGGCTCCTTGATTAAAAAGGGAATGGGCGATTTTTAATCCCTCCTCCGCGTCTAAATTAAAAATCGCCCTAAGCAGATTGATTACCTCACCGATTTCCGGAACACCTAAAATATTCCTAACCGTTTCAGCTGATATATTATTTGAATAAGCCGCCACCTGCTCAAGCATTGATAGAGAATCGCGGCTGGCTCCATCGGCCATCATGGCAATAATTTCCAAGGATTCAGAGTCAGTAATCAGTTTTTCAGCCTTCGCCACAGACTTTAAGCTTTTGATTAAATCTTTTTCACCTATTCTTTTGAAATCAAATCGTTGGGTGCGCGACACAATGGTAGGCAGAACTTTATGCGGATCGGTTGTGGCTAAGATAAAAATTGCATGTTTCGGTGGCTCTTCCAAAGTCTTAAGTAAAGCGTTAAATGCCTCGCGGGTCAGCATATGCACCTCGTCGATGATATAAACCTTGTATTTGCTGGAATGCGGTGCAAATTTTATTTGTTCCCGAAGCTGTCTAATGTCATCAATGCTGCGATTGGAGGCGGCGTCAATTTCTATAATATCGATAGCGCTACCGCGCGATATTTCCAAACAGCTTGAGCACTCGCCGCAAGGCTCGCCGCTAATTTTCTTTCCAGCTTCAATGTCCCTTGAAATTGTCTGGCAATTGGCCGCCTTGGCAATTAGTCTCGCCATACTGGTTTTACCGGTGCCTCTTGGGCCTGAAAATAAGTAAGCCGATGACAGTTTATTTTCCTTGACTGCCTGAAGCAAGGTATCACGAATATGATCCTGGCCGATTAAATCTGCAAATTTTTGTGGTCGATATTTCCTGTAAAGCGTCATATAATTTTTAACTTACTTTCGACTTTTAACCTATCACCTATAGCCTAGAAACTATTACCCAAAACCCAAAACTTATTAAGCAGGTAAACTCATTATATCTTTTTGATTCTCCGCTAAATATAGCTCGTAACAGGATGTATTTTTTTACACTCCAAAAGCTAAAAGCTTACTGTTGATGAGCAAAAGAGCTAATTTTATCCCCAGCTTATCCAAAGGAATATAAACAACAAAGACAAAATACCGATATTCCGCCTTTTTTCCACTCTTTTTTTGCTTGATTTAGCTGTTTTGTGGTGTTAAAAT